>NZ_JBJZOH010000022.1:0-98713 GCF_047200595.1 Streptomyces sp. MS19
CCCCCCCCCCCCCCCCCTCCCTTCCCCCCCCCCTCCCCCCCCCCCCCCTCTCCCCTCCCCCCCCCCCCCTCCCCCGCCCCCCCCCCCCCCCCCCCCCCCCCCGGCCCGTGGAGGGGTCAGCCGGTCTGCCGCGCCCAGGGCCTGACGGCCGAGGTGCCGAGGCCCGAGGGCGTGCCGAGGGGGCCGTGCCGCAGGTCCTCCTCGCGGTAGCGGCGGCAGCCGCGGTGCCAGGTGAGGATGCCCGCCAGCCAGTTCTCCAGGTCGGTGACGTACGCGTCGAGCGCCGCCCGCGCCTGATCGTCCAGGCCCAGATCCGCACAGACCACCGGCAGTTCGTGCGCGACGATGTGCTGGAACTGACGCATCCGTGACTTCATCAGATCGTCGATGATCGCGAGCCCGGTCGGGTAGTCGCAGTCGAAGAAGTTCTGCACGACCAGGATCCCGTTGTGCGTCTCGCCCTCGAACTCGATCTCCTTCTGGTAGGAGAACACATCGTTCATCAGGCCCGCGTAGTCCGACGCCGCCCGCTCCAGGGAGATCAGCGGCCCGCTCGCGTACACCTCGGGCGGCAGCGTCCGCCCGCGCCGCAGCCTGCACAGACTCATCGTGAAGTCCGCGCCGAACGTCCGCCGCCGCATCTCCAGGTAGTCCACGGGCTCCGGGACGCGGTGCAGCGCCATGTTGTCGAGTTCCCACAGCCAGCTGGCCGTCATCTCCTCGATGGTGGTGCGGAAGACGCGGCGGTGCTCCAGCGTCATCGGCCCCGCCGTGCGCCGCCACAGATCGGCGAGCCCGCGCTCCAGCGCGTTGACGGGCGGGGGCGTGGCCCCCGGATCGTCCAGGGGGGTGTACGCGCTGAGGCGCTCGGTGCATAGCCGCGCGCCCGCGAGGTCACGCGTGCGCCCGAACACGACCGGGTAATAATCGTCGCCGTACGTCCCCCATGTCAGCCACTGCGAGGACACGTCGAGGTCCTCGGCGGCGGCGTCCGGGTGGATGCCCGCCGCGCACAGCGGGAAGTCGTAGCCGTCCAGCTTGCGTTCGTCCCACACGCCCGGCGGCTCGTCCAGCATCCCCATCACCCGGCCCCACGCCACCGTGTGGCGGCGGGCGTCCGGCAGGTGCGGGTTCAGGCGCGTCGTGAACGGCATCTCGAAGTCCGGCAGCCGCGACGGGCCGACGCGGCGGAACGGCACGTGCTGGAAGCGGCGTGCGCGCGCCGTCTCCGCCCGCCGCGTCGTGAAGCGGATGTCCGCCGTACCGGCGCCGAGGCCGCTCAGGCCCAGCAGCGCCCCGACCCGGCCGCCACCGCGCCCCTCGGCCGCCGCGCCGCCGTCGTTCATGTACCGGCTGGAGCGCAGGTGCCACTCGTGGCCGCCCGACTGCCAGTCCTGGAGCCCCTTCACGTACGCCAGCACGTCGGCGACCCCGTCAGGGCCGATGCCGCGCTCCGCGAAGAGCGTGGGCAGCTCGGTCAGCGCGGTGTGCTCGAACTGCTGGAGCCGGGCCGTCAGCAGGTCGTTCACCGCCTCGGCGGCGTCCTGCGTGGTGCAGCCGAAGAACGTCTCCAGGACCAGCACGCCGTTGCTGAACTCGCCCTCCTCCTCCACCTCGCGCTGGTACGAGAACAGGTCGTTCCGCAGGTGCACGCCGTCCGAGAACGTGTCGCGCAGCACGCGCAGCGGCCGTTCGGCGGCGATCACGGCCGGCACCTCGGCGTGCGCGGCGAACTCGACCAGTCCGGCCGACCAGGGCGCGCCGCCGACCTTGCGGCGCATCTCGATGTACTCGACGGGATTGGGGATGCGGCCCGCGTTGATGTTGGACAGCTCCCACAGCGACTCGTTCAGCAGGTGCTCGGTGCTCTCGGCGAAACGGCCGCGCCAGGCGGGGGACATGGCGGGCACCGTGCGCGTCCACAGGTCGGCGAGCCCGGCCTCGACGGGGTTGGCGGGCTCGGGCATCCCGGCGGCCAGGTCCATGGGCATGAACGCGGGGAGCCGGTCGAGGTAGCGCTTGCCGCCGGGGCGGTCCTGGGTGCGCTTGAAGAGTTCGAGGAAGTGGTCGTCGAAGAAGAAGACCCACACGTACCAGTCGGTGACCAGGCACAGGTCCTCGGCGGACGCGTCCGGGTGCGTGTACGAGCACAGCAGCGCGTAGTCGTGGGCTTCGAGGTCGTCGGAGGTCCAGATCCCGGAGCCTTCGAGCATCCCCATGTCGCGCGCCCAGCGCCGGGTGTGGGCGCGGGCCGCTTCGAGATGCGGGTTCAGGCGGGCCGGATAAGGGGTGTAGAACGCCGGGAGGCGGAAGGGCTGAGTCACCCCGCCAGCATTCCGGCTGCCCATTGGCGTTACAGAGCGCTCACGCCAAACCACCCGCTCGGGTGAATCTCCGGTCGGTGCGCCGTGCTGACGCGAGCCCGGGAGCCCCCGTACCGGCGCACGCCCGGTGAGCGCGGGGCGGCCCAGCGGCGGCCGAACGGGACTGGCCCGTACGCGACTTCGCCGCCCGCGGGAACCCGGCGCACCCCCCGCCACGTCTCCATACCACCGGGACACGGTTTCGTTCACGCCTCGTTGCAGGGGTGAACCCTTTGGAGGGGGTCCTGATGTCCGCAGTGCTGTACACCGAGAAGTCGTGGGTACCGTTCGGCACCGCCGTACGGCTCAGCGACAGTGAACTGTCCGTCGGGATGCGCCGCACACCCGTCGCGGAACTGAACCTCCCCGCCATGGCCGACGCGTACCTGCGCGGGCGGTGGCTCGGCGGCGGGGGCACCGAGGTGCCGTTCGCAGCGCTCCGCGAGGGCCGGTCGGTCGTGCCCGTGACGCGCGTGACGGGCGCGTCACGGCCCCTCCAGGCGCGGCGCGGCCAGGAGTTCGCGCGGACGCTCGGGGAACTGGCCGTCCGGGCCTGCGGCGGGCCGGAGGCGGTGCGCGGGTACGCGGACCAGGCGGCGCGCGAGGGCGTACCGCTGTGGATGGCCCGCAGGGTCGCGCCCGGCCCGGCGGGGCCGGTCGTCGTCACCGTGGACCGGGCGCTCATGCGGGCCGACGTGTGGAGCCCCGGCGTCCCGGCGCTGCGGCTGCGCGGGCCGCGCGGCCTGCCCCTGGGGCGCAGCGACCCGGCCGCCGGGCTGACCGTCACGATCGGGGAGCAGCCGGCCGAGCTGCTCGCGGCGGTGCCCTGGCGCAAGTCGCGCCGCATGATCGTCGTCCAGTCGCCGCACGGGCGCTGGGAGCTGCGGTGGCGCGACCACCGCTCGTCGCGGCTGCTGCGGGACTACCGGCAGGTCGCCGTGCTGTCGCGGCCCGACCCGGTGCGGGGCCGCCCGGTGCTGCGCCCGCTGACGAACGTGGCGTACCAGTCGGCCGATCCGCTGGACGCGGTGGTGGCGCACTTCTTCGGCGTGGTGTGCGGGATCGGCGACGGGATCGGGCGCATACGGTTCGGCGTCCGGCGCGAGACCAGGTCCGAGCCGGACGACTGGGAGACGTGGACCGAGCCCTGGTACAGCGACGTGGGCTGCGGCCGGGACGACAGCCCCTCGGGTGGCGGTGACGGGGGCAGCGGGGGCTGGGACGGCGGTGGCGGGGACGGGGGCGACGGCGGTGGAGGAGATGGCGGCGGCGGAGGCGGGGACGGCGGTGGTGGCGGGGGAGGCGACGGCGGAGGCGGTGGTGGCGGCGGGGACTGACCCCGCGCGGCGGCCCCTGGGAGGGGACCGCATGACACGTCCCGTGCACGGCGAACCGGGACGCTTCCCGCCACGCCACCGCGTACGACCGGACGAGCGCCACCTGCGCGACGGCCGATACGCCTGGCGGCGCGTACCGCTCGACGACCTGCACCTGGCGGCGATGGCCAACGCGTACCCGCACGGCCGGTGGCCCGGCGGCAGCAGCACCCGGCCGCTGCGGGTGCGGCGGGGACCGAGGAGTTCATGCGGCGGCTCGGCGAACTGGCCGTACGCCGCAGTGGCGGACCGGAAGGTGTCGCAGCACACGCCGCCGCGCGCCGCCCGCGAAGGCGTACCGCTGCGGATGGCCCGCAGGGGCGCGCCCGGCCCGGCCGGTCCGGTCGTCGTCACCCTCGACCGCGTACCGGTCGCACGGCTGCGCACCCGCCTCGCCGCCGGCCGCACGCTGACGCCCGGCACCGCACGGGCCTCCCTCGTCCCGCTGCCCGACCGGTACGGCCCGCCGCCTATCGCCGTCATCGCCCCCGGGCGGTACTGGACCCTGCGGCGCACGGCCCCCCGTTCCTCCGCGCCCCGCCGGGACGTGGCACCCCCCGCGCCCAGCGGGGGACGTCGGCTGCTCCGGCCCCTGACGCCGGTGCGCTCCGAGACCGGCGCGACGGGGGAGGAAGCCGTGGACCGGGCGGCGGGCGAGGCGGCGGGCAGTCCGCTCGGGTGGCTCGGAGCGTGAGCGCGCCGCCCCCGCGTCAGCCCTTGCGATGCCCCATGAACCGGCCCGTGGCCGCGTCCAGGTCCACGATGGGCGGCGGGTAGTCGAGCGCCGCGCGGTCCGGTTCCGGCAGCCGCCACGGCCGGTGGACCGCGCCGCCGTCCAGCCCCTCGGCGCACGCGAGTTCGGGCACCCAGCGCCGTACGTACGCGCCCTTCGGGTCGAAACGGCGTGCCTGCGTCAGGGGGTTGAGCATCCGGTTGAAGCGGGAGTCGTTCCCTGTCCCGGCGACCCACTGCCAGTTCATCTGGTTGTTCGCCACGTCCCCGTCCACCAGCAGGTCGAGGAAGTGCCGCGCGCCGACGCGCCAGTCGACGTACAGGTACTTGGTCAGGAAGCTCCCCGCCACCAGCCGCGCCCTGTTGTGCATCCAGCCCTCGTGCAGCAGCTGCCGCATCCCCGCGTCCACCAGCGGGTAGCCCGTACGGCCCGCGCGCCACGCCTCGGCGGCCGCTGGGTCGTCGCGCCACGCGTCGTTCCGCGTGCGGTAGTCGCGGCGGGCGGCGTCCGGCCGGGCGGCGAGGACCTGGTGGTGGAAGTCGCGCCACGCCAGCTGCCGTACGAACGCCTCCGCGCCCGCGCCGCCGCGCCGCTCCGCGCGTTCGCGGATCTCGGTCGGCGAGAGCGTGCCGAAGTGCAGGTCGGCGGAGAGGCGGGAGGTGGCGTCGGCGGCGAGGTCGTCGTGCCGGTCCTCGTAGTCGGCGAGCGGCCCGCGCTCCCAGGCGGCGAGGCGGCGGCGCGCCTCCGTCTCGCCGCCGCGCGGCAGGCCGGGCGACGGGGTGCGGCAGGACGGGCCGCACAGCGCGCGGACCAGCGCGTCGGCGGACGGGACGTCGTCGGACCGCACCGCGTCCGGCACGCGTACGGTGCGCGGCGCGCCCAGGACCGTACGGCGCGGGGCGGTGGCCCAGCGGCGGAAGTAGGGCGTGAAGACGGCGAAGTGGTCCCTGCTGCCCGGGGTCAGCGCGCCCGGGGGCACGACGGTGCGGGACGCCTCGTGGACGCGCAGCTCGCGCCCGTCCTCCTCCAGCGCGGCGCGCAGGGCGCCCTCGCGGCGGTCCGCGTAACCGGTCACGGCGGCGGCGACGTGCACCGTACGGGCGTCCGCCTCGGCGGCCACGCGGCACACCTGCGCCACCACGTCGCCGCGCCGCAGCACGAGCCGCCCGCCGCGCGAGCGCAGCGACGCGTCGAGGTCGGCGAGGCAGTCGGCGAGGAACGCGGCGCGGTTCGGGACGGCGAAGCCCGCGTCCCGTACGCCGTCGTCCAGCACGAACAGCGGCACCACCTCGTCCGCCTCGCGCTGCGCGGCGCGGAGCACGGGGTTGTCGTGCAGCCGCAGGTCGGAGGTGAAGAGGGCGACGGCGGCGGTCATGCCGCGTCCGCCGTGGGCTCGGCGCCGCCGGGGCGCCCGGCGGCGGCGCGGGCGGCGCGTTCCTGCGTCTCCGCCGTGGCGGCGATGTTGCGGACCATGCCGCGGAACACTACGGCGTGGAACGGGCTGACGGCCCACCAGTAGAGGTGTCCCGACAGGCCCCTGGGGCGGAAGACGGCGCGCTGCCGGTACAGCGCGCGGTCCCCCGGCGCGGGATCGACGGCGAGTTCGAGCCAGGCCCGGCCGGGCAGCCGCATCTCGGCGCGCAGCCGCAGGAGGCGGGGCCGGGCGATCTCCTCGACGCGCCAGAAGTCGAGCCGGTCGCCCACGTTCAGCGGTCCGGGGCCGCGCCGCCCGCCGCGTACGCCGGGGCCGCCGAGGAGCAGGTCGATCCAGCCGCGGGCGGCCCAGGCGAGGGGCGCGGAGTACATGCCGTGCTCGCCGCCGATCGCCGCGACGGCCTTCCAGACGGCCTCCTGGGAGGCGGCGACGAGCCGTTCGCGCCGGTCGGCGTAGTAGCTGCCGCCCGCCCAGTCGGGGTCGGCGGACAGGGGGTCGCTCGGCGAGGCGCCGTCCTCCGGCACGTTCTCCTCGGCCTCGCGGGAGGCGCGCAGGGCGAGGTGCAGGGCGGTCTCGAAGCCGAGGGGTCCGCCGGGCGGGTCGGGCGCGTACCGCTCGATGTCGTGCTCGCGGACGACGACCTCGTAGCGCAGCGACTCGGCGAGCGGGCGCGCCAGTCTGCCGGGGATGGGGGTGACCAGGCCGACCCACAGGCCGGACAGGCGGGGGGTGAGCACGGGGACCGGGACGATGCGCCGCCGCCGCAGCCCGGCCTGCTGCGCGTAGCACCGCATCATGTGCTCGTACGTCACCACATCGGGTCCGCCGATGTCGAACGTGCGGTTGACGTCGGGCGGGAGCGAGGCGCAGGCGACGAGCAGCCGCAGCACGTCCCGTACGGCGATGGGCTGCACGCGGGTGCGGACCCAGCGGGGGGTGACCATGGCGGGCAGGCGCTCGGTGAGCTGCCGCAGCATCTCGAACGACGCGGAGCCCGAGCCGATGACGACGGCGGCGCGCAGGACGGCGGTCGGGACGCCGGAGTCCAGGAGCAGGCGGCCGACCTCGGCGCGGGAGCGGAGGTGGGGGGAGAGCTCGTCCTCGGGGATGTCGCGGGGGGTGAGGCCGCCGAGGTAGACGATCCGGCGGACTCCGGCGGCGCGTGCCTGCTCGGCGAACATCCTGGCGGCGTGGCGGTCGGTCGCGACGAAGTCCTTGCCGCCGATGGAGTGGACGAGGTAGTAGGCGACCTCCACTCCGCGCATGGCCTCGGCGAGCAGCCCGGGGTCGTTGACGTCGGCGCGCGCGGTCTCCACCTGGTCGATCCAGGGCCGCCCGGCCAGCTTCTCGGGCGTGCGGGCGAGGCAGCGTACGGAGTGGCCGGCGGCCAGCAGCTCGGGCACCAGCCGGCCGCCGATGTAGCCGCTCGCGCCCGTGACCAGGCACAGGGGGTGGTCGAGGCTCATTCCCTCATCTTGGCGGCCCCCCTGGCTGCCGCAACCGCAGTGACGCACATCAAATTGCACACAAGTCCACTTGTGCAACAGGATGTGCGGCATGACGACAGCGCTCAGTCCGACTTTGGCCATCGACACCGCTCTCCGTGCCCGTCGCGCCCGAGGGGAGGAGGTGCTGCACCTCGGCTTCGGGGAGGCGGGCCTGCCCGTGCCCGGCCCTGTGGCGGACGTCCTCGCCCGCGCCGCCGGGCGGAACGGGTACGGGCCGGTCGCCGGGTCGGCCGAGGCGCGGGACGCGGCGGCCGGCTGGTTCACCCGGCGCGGCCTGCCCACCGCGCCCGCCCAGGTGACGTTCGCCCCCGGCAGCAAGCCGCTGCTCTACGCGCTGCTGGCGGCCATACCCGGGGACGTCGTCCTGCCTCGCCCGGCGTGGGTGAGCTACGCGGCGCAGAGCGCGCTGGCGGGCAAGCGCGTGATCGGCGTCCCCGTGCCGCCGGAGGCAGGCGGCGTCCCCGACCCCGGCCTGCTGGCGTACGCGCTGCGCACGGCCCAGGACGGCGGCGCGCGCCCCGGCGTGCTCGTCCTCACCGTCCCCGACAACCCCACGGGAACGGTCGCCAGGCCCGGCCACCTGCGCGCCGTCTGCGACCTGGCGGCCCGTCACGGGCTCGCCGTCGTGGCCGACGAGATCTACGCCGAGCTGCTGCACGACGGCGGGACCGCGCCGCGCGCCGCCGCCCACCTCCCCGACCGCACCGTCGTCACCACCGGACTGAGCAAGTCCATGGCGCTGGGCGGCTGGCGCGTCGGCTTCGCCCGCTTCCCCGAGGGCGCGTGGGGCGAGCGGACGCGTGCCGAGGTCGCGGGCGTCGCCAGCGAGATCTGGTCGAGCCTCGCCGCGCCCATGCAGGCGGTGGCCGCGCACGTCCTGGCCGACCCGCCCGAGGTCCTGGCGCACATCGACGCCGCGCGCCGCCTGCACGGGGCCGTCGCGGCGGCGGCGCACGCGGAGTTCACCGCGGCCGGGGCCGAGTGCCGCGCGCCCGCGGCGGGCTTCTACCTGTACCCGGACCTCGGCCCCCACCGCGCCGCGCTCGCGGCCCGCGGCATCGGCACCGCCGACGCCCTCGCCGCGTACCTCCTGGAGCGGCACGGCGTCGGCGTCCTGTCCGGCACCGCCTTCGGCGACACCTCCGACGGTCTGCGCTTCCGCGCCGCGACGAGCCTGCTCTACGGCGAGACGGACGAGCAGCGGCTCCGCGCGCTGCGGTCGGACGACCCCGTGCGCCTGCCGTGGATCGCCGACGCGCTGACGAAGCTGCGCACGGCCCTCGCCGGCCTCACCGCCGCTCCGGATCGTCGTACACGCTGAACTCCTCCAGCAGTTCCTCCTCGCGCAGCAGCGACGACCGCACCTCCTGCCCGAGCAGCGCCGCCACACCACCGGCGAGGGCCTGCACCAGCGCCGTGAAACCGGTCAGCGACCGCAGGACGGAAGGCCCGGACGCATCCACGTAGAACACGTGTTCAGCTGATGCCGCCAGCGGCGAGGAGGGGTTGTCGGTCAGCGCGACGCACCGCGCGCCACGCTTCCGCGCCCAGGCGGCGGCGCGCACCGTGTCGGTCGAGTAACGGTGGATGGCCAGTGACACGAAGCAGTCGCCCGAACGCACGCGCCGCAGCTGGTCGGTCAGCGTGCCCGCCCCCGCCGTCACCGTCGCGACCTCCTCGCGCAGCATTTCCAGCAGGTAGCCGAGGAGGTAGGCGGGGGCGTGGCACTTGCGCAGTCCCATCACGTGGACGCGCGGCGCCTCGGCGAGCGCGCGCACCGCCGGGTCCCACAGGGCGGGTTCGATCCGGGCGAAGGTCCGGCTGATGTTCGCCCGGTCGAGGGCCACCGCGCGTTCCAGCAGGTCGCCGCCGTCGCTGCCGAGCTGTTCGAGCGTCTGGAAGCGCCGCAGCAGCTGCGCCTGCTCCCGCAGCCGCATCCGGCACAGCCGCGTCAGCCCCGGATAGCCCTCCAGGCCCAGGCTGGTCGCGAAGCGCACCACCGTCGCCTCGTTGACCCCCACGGCGGCGGCCAGCTCGGAGACCGTCATGAACGCGACCCCCTCGGGGTCCGCGAGCACCCGGTCCGCCAGCAGCCGCTGCGAACGCGTGAGGACGGGCCGCCGCTCGTGGAGCAGCGCCATGAGGTCGTCGAAGGTCTGCGGTGCCGCCGATGCCGAAGCCATGACCGAATTCTCCTCCCCGGGCCAGGACCGCCCGCAGCCGCCCGTGACCTGACCACCTCCCGCGCCGTTCCCCTACAGGGGACTCACCCGCGCAGGGAGCGCGGGCCCCGGGGGAGGGACACAGCATGCTGACACCGGCGCCCTGCGCCACGTTCCCCCTGGGCGAACGCCGCGATCCCGGTGCGGACCGCCACCGTTTCGCCTCCCCCCTGACCCGCATGCTGCTCGCCGGTGACGGTCTGACGACCACCCTCCTCGAAGCCCTCTCAGGTGAACGGCTGCGCCTGCACCGCATCGCCCAGACGCAGGCCTCCGCCGGTGCGGCAGGCCACGCCGTACCCGGACTGCTGCGCGCCGAACACCACTCCACCGTCCTGGTCCGGCATTCCGCGCTGCTGCGCCAGGAGGGCGGAGCGGTGTCCGCCAACCACGTCGTGGCGCGCATCGGCCAGGACCTCCCCCCGGCCGTCGCCGCCTGCCTGACCGGCGACACCCTCCCGCTCGGCCCGGCGCTCAGCGCTGTCGGCGCGGGCCACCGGCGGACCGTACTCGACGTGGGGCGCCGCACCTGGGGGCCGAAGCCCGCCTGCTACAAGACGTATCTCATCTGGCTCGGCGACGAACCCCTGGCCCTGGTCCACGAACTGTTCCACCCTGACCTCGTTCCCCCGGACTGAGAGGGGCCGCATGGAAGCGCGCACACTCCGCACCCAGGTCGGCATCATCGGCGCAGGACCCGCCGGGCTGGTCCTGGCCAACCTGCTGACGGCCGCAGGCATCGACTGCGTCGTGCTGGAACGGCACAGCCGCGCCCGCGTCGAACGCCGCGCCCGCGCCGGGCTGGTCGAGCAGCGCACCGTGCGCCTCCTGCGCGACCACGGCCTCGCCGGCCGCCTCCTGTCGGACGGCAGCCCGCACGGCTGGTGCGACTTCCTGTGCCTCGGCCGCGTCATACGCCTCGACTACGCCGCGCTCTCCGGCGCGAGACACTGGGTCTATCCGCAGCAGTTACTCGTGCGCGACCTGCTCGCCTCGCTCGACGCCGCGGGCAGGCCGCCGCTGTTCGAGTGCTCGGCCGTCGCCGTCGAGGACATCCACGGCCCCCGCGCCACCATCCGCTGCGAGGACGGCCCCACGGTCGTCTGCGACCACGTCGTCGGCGCCGACGGCCCTCAAGGCTTATCCCGCGCCGCGCTCTCCCCAGCCGCCACGCCCTACCGGCGGCGCTACCCGTACGACTGGCTCGCCATCCTCGCCGAGGTGGACCGCCCGGTCCCCGGCGTGGTCTACGGACTGCACGCCGACGGCTTCGCGGGCATGATGCCCCGCTCCCCCCGCCTCGCGCGCTTCTACCTCCAGTGCCCGCCGGGCGACACCCCGGCCGCCTGGCCCGCCCCCCGTATCCTGGCCGCCCTGCGGCGCAGACTGAACGGGGCGCACCTCCCCCGCATCGGCGCCCTCACCGAGACCCGCATGCTGCGGATGCGCGCCGACGTCACGGAACCCATGGCCAGGGGACGCCTGCTGCTGGCGGGCGACGCCGCGCACGTCCTCACCCCCTCGGGCGCCAAGGGCATGAACCTCGCCATCGCCGACGCCGCCGACCTCGCCGACGCCCTGACGCGCGGCCCGGCCGCCCTGGAGGGCTACAGCGCGCGCCGCCTGCCCGACGTGTGGCGCACGCAGGAGTTCTCCGACCGGCTGCTCGGCCTGCTGCACCTGCCCGCCGGTTCGGAGAACGCCGCCGATCCGCGCTTCGGGCTGCGGCTGCGCCTCGCCACGCTGGAACGGCTCGCCGTGCCCGGACCGTTCTCCGTCGCGTTCGCGCACGCCTACGCGGGCTCGGGCGAGGAGCCCGTCAGCCCAGCAGGGCCGCGATGACGGTGAGGACGGGCACGGACAGGACGGTGGACAGCAGCACCGCCTCGCGGGCGAGCCGGACGCCGGTGCCGTACCGCGAGGCGTAGGTGAAGAGGTTCTGCGCGGCCGGGAGCGCGGCGAGCACGACGACGTGCAGCTGGTCGTCGGTGTCCAGGCCGAAGGCGAACGCCGCCAGCAGCCATGCCATCAGCGGCTGCCCCACCGACTTGAGGGCCACGGACACGAGCACCTGCGTCCGCTCGGGCCCGCGCCCCGGCATGGCGGCGCCGCGCAGGGATATGCCGAACGCGAGCAGCACGGCGGGCACCGCCATGTTCCCGATGAGCACGGCGGGGTCGAACACCGCCTGGGGCACGGTCCATCCGGTGGCGGCGACGGTCACCCCGGCGAGTGAGCCGACGACGACGGGGTTGCGGAAGGGGGTGAGGACCCGTGACAGCACCGATGGCCTGGCGTCCTCGCCGCTGTCACGGGTGGCTATGTCGAGCACGGTCAGTGCGACGGGTGACAGGGTGAGCTGCTGGAGCAGCAGCACGGGCGCGACGAGCGACGCGTCGCCGAGCACGTAGACGGCGATGGGGATGCCGAGGTTGCCCGCGTTGACGTAGGAGGCGCACAGGGCACCGATGGTCGTAGGACCCACGCCCCAGCGCGCGAAGGCGCCGACGACCAGGTACACGCCGCACGCGGCCAGGGTCGCGAGCGCGGTGACCAGCAGCGGCGGCGAGAGGATGACGCCGAGGTCGGCCTCGGCGAGCGTCGTGAAGAGCAGGGCGGGCGTCGCCACGTGGAACGCGAGCCTGGTCAGCACCTCGCGGCCGTTCTCACCCAGCGATCCGAGCAGACCCAGTACGTATCCGGTCGCGATGACGACGGCGATGATCGCGAATCCCGTGATCACACCGCCCATGTGCGCACTCTCGAACAAGACCGGTCACCGGTCAACGTGACCTCCACTACCCCGGTCGACCCGCGCGCGCCACCGGCATGCGGAAAATCATGCGATACCGTCCCATTCCGTGACAGCACGCCGCCTCGCGGCCCTCCTGGCCGCAGCCACCGCCACGCTCTTCACCGTCCCCCTCCTCACCGGCGCCGCCCCCGCCCCGCGCGACGCGCCCTCCCTCGCGGACACCCTCACCGCCCGCACCACCGCCAAGGGCGCCATGCGCCACCTCGCCGTCCTCCAGCGCATCGCCGACGCCTCCGACGGCAACCGCGCCGCCGGCACTCCCGGCCACGAGCGCTCCGCACGCTACGCGGGCGGCCTCCTCGAAGCGGCCGGCTACGACGTCACGTACCAGCGCTTCCCCTTCTCCTACCGCGAGCCCCTGACCGAACGCCTCACCCAGCTCACCCCCGAGCAGCGCGACATCCCCGTCCGCACCCTCACCTACACGCCCGCCACCCCCGACGGCGGCACCGAGGCCCCCCTCGCCGACGCGGGCACCGCCTGCACCCCCGCGCCCGCCGGCGCCTACACCGGCCGCATCGCCCTCATCACCCGCGGCGGCTGCACCTTCGCCGAGAAGCAGGCGAACGCGGCGGCCGGCGGCGCCGTCGCCGCCCTGGTCGCCAACAACGTGGCAGGGCCCCTGCGCGGCACCCTGGGCGGCCCGCAGCCCGGCTCCATCCCCATCGGCGGCATCACCCGCGAGGACGGCGCCGCCCTCGCCGCCGCACTGGCCGAGGGCGGCGCGACGGCGCGCCTCGAACTCGCCGAACTGGCCGAGGAGCGCGAGACGGTCAACGTCATCGCGGACTCCCCCGGCGGCGACCCCGACCGCGTCGTGATGGCCGGCGCGCACCTCGACTCCGTCCCGGACGGCCCCGGCCTCAACGACAACGGGTCAGGCTCGGCCGGCGTCCTGGAGACCGCGCTGCGCCTCGCCGAGGCGGACCCGTCGGGCCGCGCACCGCACCGCGTCCGCTTCGCCCTGTGGTCCGCCGAGGAGTCGGGCCTGCTGGGTTCGGAGCACTACGTCGCGGAGCTGGCGCCCGACGAGCTGTCCGGCATCGCGCTCTACCTCAACTTCGACATGATCGCCTCGCCCAACCACGGCCTGTTCGTGCAGGCGGGAGACCCCGCGGTGGCGGCGGACCTCGCCGCGTTCCTCCGGGCGGCGGGCGAGTCACCCGGCTCGGCGCCGTTCGACGGCCGCAGCGACTACGCGCCGTTCGACGCCGCCGGGGTCCCGGCGGGCGCGGTGTTCACCGGCGCGGAGGGCGTCAAGACGGACGCGGAGGCCGCCCTGTGGGGCGGCCTGCCGGGCGCCGCGTACGACCCCTGCTACCACCAGGCGTGCGACGACCTCGGCAACGTCGGCGAGGACGCGCTCGCCGTCGCCGTCCGCCTGATCGCCCACAGCGTCGGCCACTACGCGCACCACCTGCCGGACGCCCCCTCGCCCGCCCCCTGAGCCCCTCTCCCACCCGCGCGCACGCCCGCGCGCCGACCCGCCCCCGCGCCCCCGGAACGGGCGGCCCCGGATTCCCCCGGACGGCCGCCCGCCGACCGGAGGCTGCGGCGGCGGTCCCCTGCCCGGTAGGCTTCCCGTGTGATCTTCAAGCGCATCGGAAACGGACGACCGTACCCTGACCACGGCCGGGACAACACCCGGCAGTGGGCAGACGTCGCGCCGCGCCCGGTCCGGCTCGACCAGCTGATCACCACCAAGCAGCAGCTCGACCTCGAAACCCTGCTCGCCGAGGACTCGACGTTCTACGGCGACCTGTTCGCGCACGTCGTCAAGTGGCAGGGCGACCTCTACCTGGAGGACGGCCTGCACCGCGCCGTCCGCGCGGCCCTCCAGCAGCGGCAGGTCCTGCACGCGCGGGTGCTCGAACTGGGCTGAGTCCCCCGCCGGGCGACTGCGCTGTTCGGGGTCGCCGACGCCGTTTAGCTGATCATGTCTTGGGCCCCCGGCGCCCGCGTGGCTACGCTGCGGCCATGAGCATGCTGACGCCACCGGGCATGGGCGGCAAGAAGTTCCGCGTCACGGGCGACCGCTACCCGAGGATGCGCCGACCGCGCCGCCGCCGCCGGACCGTTCTGGCCCTGTTCGCCGTGGTCACGGTGCTCGGCCTGCTCGGCTACGGGACGCTCCAGATCGTCGATGTCTTCTCCGGCGACGACGGCGACCGCCCGGCCGGGGCCGGCGCCCGCAACGCGTCCGAACGCCAGGACTGCGCGGGCCCCGACGACGAACCCGTGCGCGTCCCCGAGCCGGACGCCATCACCGTCAACGTCTACAACGCCACCAGCCGCACGGGCCTCGCCCAGGAGACCGCCGACGCGCTCGCCGACCGCGGCTTCGTCATCGGCGAGGTGGAGAACGCGCCCGAGGGCCTCGACGGGGAGGTGGACGCGCCGGGGCTGCTGCTCGCCACCGCCGCGGCCGAGGAGTCGGGCGCCCTGCGCGTCCTGGCCACCCAGCTCGACGGCGCCGAGACCGGCACCCCGGAGCCCGGCGCCCGCGCCGACAGCCCCGAGGTCGTCGACTTCGTCATCGGCGAGGACTTCAGCGAGCTCACCGCCGCCGACGAGGCCGAACGCCGCCTCGCCGACCTGGCCAGCCCCTCCCCGACCCCGTCCGCCGACGACACACCCGCCGCCGCCTGCTGACGGGCCGTCGCACACGCCGGAGGGACGGCCGGCTAGCCGGCCGTCCCGTACATCCGGTCCCCCGCGTCCCCGAGGCCCGGCACGATGTACCCCTGCTCGTTCAGCCGCTCGTCCAGCGCGCCCGTCACCACGGTCACCGGCGCGCCGGCCAGCTCCTCCTCCAGCCGCTCCACGCCCTCGGGCGCGGCCAGCAGGCAGATGACCGTCACCTCGTCGGCCCCGCGCCCGATCAGCTCCCGCACGGCCGCCACGAGCGTGCCGCCGGTCGCCAGCATCGGGTCCAGCACGTACACCTGACGCCCGGACAGGTCGTCCGGCATGCGGTTCGCGTAGGTGCGCGCCTCCAGCGTCTCCTCGTCCCTGATCATGCCGAGGAAGCCCACCTCGGCGGGCGGCAGCAGCCGCACCATGCCGTCGAGCATGCCGAGACCTGCACGTATGATCGGCACGACCAGCGGGCGGGGATGGGACAGCCGCACGCCGGTGGTCCCGGCCACCGGTGTGGTGATGTCCACCACCTCCGTGCGGACGTCACGCGTCGCCTCGTACGCGAGCAGGGTGACCAGCTCGTCGGCGAGTCGCCGGAACGTCGGTGAGTCGGTACGCGCGTCACGCAGCGTGGTCAGTTTGTGGGCCACCAGGGGGTGGTCGACGACATGGGTCCGCATGCGCCCGACAGTACCGAACCCCACTGACGACCGGCGTCTGACCGGCTGCTTTCCTGTTGTCCACCCCGGTGGACAAAGGGCGGCGGCGACGTGGAGAGTGGTGCGTGGAGGGAGGAGAGGGCATATGCCCCGACATCCGCCCACCCCGGGACCGCCGGTGAACCCGGTGACAACACATACGGACATTCCATCGGTGCACTGCCGGGTTACCCGACAGGACACCCCTTTTCTGCCACGATGCTGGTGGCACTGCCTAACCGAGTGGGGAGAGTCACGGTGTACTTCACCGCACTGCTCGCGCGGACCGATGATGGTTGGGAAGCGAGTGACACAGAGCTCGACGACGTGGAGAGTCTGGACGAGCTGGCCGAACTGGCCCGCGACGCCGCTCCCGATGACGAGACCGTTCTCGTCTGCATCGAGCAGGAGGGCGCCTGGTTCGGCCTCGTCCGCGTGGACGGCGAGGACGATCCGCGCGTCTACGTCTCCGACGCCGCACGGGCCATGCGCAGCGCGTACGGCGAGATCCTGCTGACCGACGAGCTTCTCGGCCGCCGGCCGGAGGACGACGCCATGCTGGACGGCCTCGCGGACCTGGCGGACGACGCCGGGGACGCCGGGGACGCCGAGGACGGGGACGGGGACGGCGGGGCCGTCGCCGCCGCGAGCGAGGACGACGCGGACGACGGGACGGGCGGCCAGGACGTGCCGCGCGGCCCGCTCGGCGACCCCGGACTGCTGGCCGACCTTGGCATCGACGCCGGAACGGTGCGCACGCTCACGCCCGACGACGCGCTCAGCGAGATCGCCGACGCCCTGGGCTGCGCCGAGGTCCTGGAGGCGGTCAGGTGACGGACCCCGGCGCCCCGTGACGGGCGACCCGCTGCGGGACCCGTGGCAGCCGGCGATGCGCCGGGCGCTGGCACGGGCCACCGCGGCCGGGACCACGGGCGACGTGCCGGTGGGCGCCGTCCTGCTCGGTCCCGGCGGCCCGGCGGGCGACGTCCTCGCCGCCGCCCACAACGCGCGCGAGGCCACCGGCGACCCGACCGCCCACGCCGAGGTCCTGGCCCTGCGGGCCGCGGCGGCCGGGCTCGGCACATGGCGGCTGGGGGGCTGCACCCTGGTCGTCACCCTCGAACCCTGCACGATGTGCGCGGGCGCCGCCGTCCTCGCCCGCGTGGACCGCGTCGTCTACGGGGCGCGCGAGCCGAGGACGGGAGCGGCGGGCTCCCTGTGGGACGTGCTGCGCGACCGGCGGCTCAACCACCGCCCCGAGGTGATCGGCTCGGTGCTCGCCGACGAGTGCGCGGAGTTGCTGACGGGCTTCTTCCGGTCCGGGGCGGAGACGGCCTGAGAAGCGATTTCTGCGCGGGCCGCCGGGTGGGTTAGGCTACCCCCGGTAGCGTGTCCGAGCGGCCGAAGGAGCTCGCCTCGAAAGCGAGTGTGGGGGCAACTCCACCGAGGGTTCAAATCCCTCCGCTACCGCTCCAGCATCACCTGAGAGGGCGGACCCGGAAGGGCCCGCCCTCTCGTCGTGCGTTCCCGGCGCGCCGTCACCATCCGCGCCACAGCTGGTGGCGGACCACCAGATTCACATAGCCGAGCAGCGTGCCGGCGGCAGGAAAGATCAGCATCGCGCACAAGGCCAGCGGTCCCCGCGCGGAGCTGTCCTCCCCCACCAGGGCGAAGGCCACCCAGGCAGGGACGCTCACCAGCAGCATGCCGACCGTCCAGTTCCGGCACACGGCGATCCGCCGGCGCCAGCGGGCGTCCTGCTCGCGCCACCGCACCGCGGGCTCTTCGAGCCGGGCGAGACGGAACTGTTCGGCGCGCGCGGCCTCGGCGGCGCGCGCGGCCTCCTCCTCGGCCCACTGCCGTTCCAGGCGCGCCCGGTAGCGTGCCTCGAAGTCCCCGTCCCACCGCGCGCCGGGCGCGTTCAGGTGGACGTCACCGTGGACGACGCCGAACTGGCCCACAGGACCGTTGACGTACCCGCTGACGTCGTTGCGGATCGCCGCCTCGTCCCCGCGCCCCGCTTCGCGCCCCATGCGCCCAATCTATCGGCGCCTCGCGCGGGCGTCACCCTTCGCGAGGCGACCACGGGCGGCGCACTGCGGCAGGAACGCGCCGGGGGCGCGTGGTTCAATGTGCCCCCGCGCCGCGCGGGCCGTGACGGCGCGCGCCCGAACGCCCCGGAGGTGCCCCCATGAGCAAGCTCCCGCAGTCCGCGGCCGCCCGCAGGGCCGGGCTGTTCCTGGCCGCCGTCCTCGTGCTGTACGCGGCCGTCTCCTGGCCCGCGCGGTCGGCCGAGTTCGCCGAACTGCTGTTCACCGCCGCCGCGGACGCGGCCCACGGCGTGGGCGAACTCGTCACCGATCCGCTGCCTTAACACGGCGACACACGGTGCTTGCGCACGGTGGATATGTCTTGTGATGCTATGACTGCTTTTGCGGCGAGTGCACCGTAAGGGGTGGTGGTCAGCAGTGGCGGTGACGCAGACCCGGGGCGCCGAGGCGCGCGCGCTGACCCGGGCGCTCTTCGAGCAACTCGACCGCCATGACACGGGGACCGCGGCGCACGCGCGCGTCAGGGGGGCGCTCATCGAGGCGAACCTCCCGCTGGTGCACTACGCGGCGCTCCGCTTCCGCAGCCGGAACGAGCCGATGGAGGACATCGTCCAGGTCGGCACCATCGGCCTGATCCACGCGATCGACCGCTTCGACGCCGGGCGCGGCGTCCAGTTCGCCACCTTCGCGGTGCCCACCATCGTGGGCGAGATCCGGCGCTACTTCCGGGACAGCGTGCGCAGCGTCCACGTACCGCGCAGGCTCCACGAGCTGTGGACCCAGGTGCGCACCGCCGCCGAGGACCTGACCGTCGCGCTGGAACGGGCGCCCACCGCCGCCGAGATCGCCGACCGGCTGCGCGTGCCCGAGGAGGAGGTGCTGGCCAGCGTGGACGCGGGCCGCGCCTACCGCGTCTCGTCGCTGGAGGCGGACCGGGAGCACGACGAGGGCGCCGCAGGCCCGATCGACCGGCTCGGCTACGAGGACCCGGGCCTCGCCGGGGTCGAACACCGCGCGCTCGTACGGCACCTGCTGGTGCAGCTCCCCGAACGGGAGCGCCGCGTCCTGCTGTTGCGCTACTACCGGAACCTGACGCAGTCGCAGATCAGTGCCGAGCTGGGCGTGTCCCAGATGCACGTGTCCCGCATGCTGGCCCGAAGCGTCACCCGGCTCAGGTCCGCAAATCCGGTCGAGAAGTAATCCGGAAGAGCGACTCAACTCCGGGAACTTCCCCACCAGGTGTGCCGTTTTATCGACATGAAGCTACGTCGCGTTGATGACATGTGACATTCTGTGGGAACCGCGTTTGCCGTGGCGGCCGATCCGGTATCCACGAGAGGGCGCACTTCTCTCATGGGAGTCACACCGGAAGCGCGCCGTCGCGACCCGTCCACGACCTCAAGGGGGTGGCATGTCCGTAGAACTGGGCAGCTCCAAGGTGCTCGCCACGACCGGCACGCCGCACGTACCCGCGCCACACGTACCCTCGTTGCCGCCAGACCCGCCCGCGGAGACCGACAACCTCGACACCCGCACCCTGTCCCGTTCGCTGTTCCTGCGCCTGGCGGCGCTCGACCCGGACAGCCCCGAGCGCGGCTACGTCCGCGACACCCTGATCGAACTGAACCTCCCGCTGGTCCGCTACGCGGCGGCGCGTTTCCGCAGCAGGAACGAGCCGATGGAGGACATCGTCCAGGTCGGCACGATCGGCCTGATCAAGGCGATCGACCGCTTCGACTGCGAACGCGGCGTGGAGTTCCCGACGTTCGCGATGCCCACCGTCGTCGGCGAGATCAAGCGGTTCTTCCGCGACACCTCCTGGTCGGTGCGCGTCCCGCGCCGCCTCCAGGAGCTGCGGCTCGCCCTCACCAAGGCCAGCGACGAGCTGTCCCAGCGGCTCGACCGCTCCCCGACCGTCGCCGAACTCGCCACCTGCCTCGGGGTGTCGGAGGAGGAGGTCGTGGACGGCCTCGCGGTGGGGAACGCCTACACCGCCAGCTCACTCGACTCGCCCGCCCCCGAGGAGGACGGCGGCGAGGGCTCCCTGGCCGACCGCCTCGGCTACGAGGACACCGCCCTCGAAGGGGTCGAGTACCGCGAGTCCCTCAAGCCCCTGCTCGCCCGTCTGCCCGCACGCGAGCGCCGGATCATCATGCTCCGCTTCTTCGGCAACATGACACAGTCCCAGATCGGTGACGAGGTCGGCATCTCGCAGATGCACGTCTCGCGGCTTCTCACGCGTACGCTCGCGCAGTTGCGCGAGGGCCTGACCGCCGAGGAGTGACGAGGCCCGGACCGGCGGCACGGTGCCCGCCGGTCCGGGGCGTGTTCAGGTGGGGCGTGTTCAGGTTCAGCCGAGCGCCAGGAAGGCGACCGCGGCGACCACCACGACGGCCACGACGACGCCCACGATCAGCCCGACACGCGGACCGGACGACTGGGTCGCGGGCGCGGGGCCGTTGAGGGGCGTGCCTCCGTCGTTGACGAACGCCTGGAACATCTGCGTGTTGCCTGCCGCGTCCGGTTCCTGGGAACCGTACGGCTGCTGCTGATTGTGGGCCATGCCTGCCGACCCTAGCGAACACCCGGCGGGCACGGACACTCCGGTCCGCGGCTGTCGTCTCCTGGGGCGAGGGTGAACGGTGGGGCGCGCCGCGCGAGTTCCGGAACTCCCGGTTCGTGTCCAGCACCTTGTATTGGTCTACGCCAACCGCTTATGTCATGCCCATGAAGATACTGTCGCGCCGCCGTTTCCGGCGCCTCTTCGCCGCCGCGGCCACCGTGGCCTTGAGCGCCACCCTGCTACAGACCGCAGCGGACGCCGCCCCCACCCCCACCACCCCCGCGGCCCCGGACGCCGTCCCCATGGCCGTCGTCTTCGAGGACACCTTCGACGGCCCCGCGGGCTCCGCCGTCAACGGCAGCCGCTGGCAGCTGGAGACCGGCGACAACGTCAACAACCACGAACGCCAGTGGTACACCGGCGGCAACTCCAACGCCGCCCTCGACGGCCAGGGCAACCTCGTCATCACCGCCCGCCGCGAGAACCCCGGCAACTACCAGTGCTGGTACGGCCGGTGCGAGTACACCTCCGCCCGCATGAACACCGCGGGCCGCTTCACCGCCCAGTACGGCCACATCGAGACCCGCCTGCGCGTCCCGCGCGGCCAGGGCATGTGGCCCGCCTTCTGGGCGCTGGGCAACGACATCGGCAGCGTCGGCTGGCCGGCCAGCGGCGAGATCGACATCATGGAGAACGTCGGCTTCGAGCCCGGCACCGTCCACGGCACGCTCCACGGGCCGGGCTACTCGGGCGGCGAGGGCATCGGCGCCGGCTACACCCTGCCCGGCGGCCAGGCGTTCGCCGACGGCTTCCACACGTTCGCCATCGACTGGTCGCCCAACCGCATCTCCTGGTCCGTCGACGGCAACACCTACCAGACCCGTACGCCCGCCGACCTCGGCGGCGATCAGTGGGTGTTCAACAAGCCCTTCTTCCTGATCCTCAACCTGGCGGTCGGCGGCTACTGGCCGGGCGACCCCAACAGCTCCACCCCGTTCCCCGGCCAGCTCACCGTGGACTACGTGCGCGTCACCACGGGCGACACCCCCGGCGGCGGCCGTACGGGCCCGATCCGCGGGCTCGGGGGCAAGTGCGTGGACGTCGCGGGCGCCAACCCCGCCAACGGCACCCCGGTCCAGCTCTACGACTGCAACGGCACCGCCGCCCAGCAGTGGACCGTCGGCACGGACGGCACCATCCGTGCCCTCGGCAAGTGCCTCGACGTCTCCAACAACTCGACGGCCAACGGCGCGCAGCTCCACCTGTGGGACTGCGTCGGCGGCGCCAACCAGCGCTGGGCCATCAGCGGGGCCAACGACATCGTGAACCCCCAGGCCGACAAGTGCCTCGACGCGACGGGCAACTCGTCGGCCAACGGCACACGGCTCCAGATCTGGACGTGCACGGGCGGCGCGAACCAGAAGTGGACCGCCCCCTGACGTACGCCCCTTCCGCCCGGCGCGCGCCCTGTGACGCGCGCCGGGCCGGGCACCTCCGCGGGCCCCGGTTCGTTCCCCTTCACATGGACGCCTTCCCCACCGGCACCCGCCGCCGGACCCTCGTCGCCGCCACGGCCGCCTCCGCCGGGGCCCTGGCCCTCACCGCCTGCGGCCGCGGTGGCGGCGGAGGCGGGGACACGTCGGACGACCCCGGCGTACGCCCCGGCGAGGAGCTGGCCGCGCTGGCCGACGTACCGGTGGGCGAGCCGACGTTCGCCCGTACGGAGAGCGGCGGCGAGGCGTTCCTCTACCGCTCCGACGAGACGACGGTCACCGCGTACGGCGCCGCCTGCACGCACCGGGGCTGCGCGGTCCAGCCCGCGGGCGACGAACTGCGCTGTCCCTGCCACGGCTCGGTGTTCGAGGCGGCCACCGGCGAGGTCGTCTCCGGACCGGCGACCAGGGCCCTCCCCGCCGTCCGGGTGAAGATCGAGAATGACCGCATCGTCGCGGAATAGGCGCGCAGCGTCATCCTGTTGACCGGCCCATGGGTACTCAACTGACCGAAGACCTCGGTCGCGTCGGCATCTGGAGCGGCCTGCTCGCCGTTGATGAGCCGGCGCGCCGGGACGAGATCACCGAGAGCATCGCCGAGCTGGAGGAGCTGGGCTACGGGACGCTGTGGCTCGGCGGCAGCGCCACACCGCGGCAGGCCGTGCACGCCCTGGCCGCGACCTCCCGCCTCACCGTCGCCACCGGCATCACGAGCATCTGGAACGACGGACCCGCCGATGTCGCCCGCGCGTCCGCCGAGGTGAACCGCGCGTACGGCGGCCGCTTCGTCCTCGGCCTCGGCGTCAGCCACGGCCCGCTCCACCGCGAGTACCACCGCCCCTACTCCGCCATGCGCGACTTCCTCGACGGCCTCGACGCCGCCGAGGAGCCCGTGCCCGCCGAGCGGCGCGTCCTGGCCGCGCTCGGCCCGAAGATGCTGGCGCTCGCCGCCGAACGCACCGGCGGGGCGCACCCGTACCTCGTCACGGCCGACCACGTCGCCCAGGCCCGCGAACGGCTCGGCGACGGCGCGACGCTCGCCCCCGAACTGAAGGTCGTCCTCGACCCCGACCTCGCCTCGGCCCGCACCACCGCCCGCGCGTACCTCGCCATGTACCTGAAGCTGCCGAACTACACGAACAACCTGCTGCGGCTCGGCTTCACGGAGGACGACTTCGCCTCGGGCGGCAGCGACCGGCTGCTGGACGCGGTCTACGGCCTCGGGGACGCGGAGGCGGTCCGCGACAAGATCGAGCAGTTCTTCGCGGCGGGCGCCGACCACGTGGCCGTGCAGGTCGTCAACGACAACCCGCGCACCGACATCCCGCGCGCCGCGTACCGCACGCTCGCCGAGGCGCTGTCGCTCGGCTCCGCAGGGTGATCGACTTGTCCCACACCGGTGGCATATGCGGCGGTGCAGGAATGCCACTGTCCGGATAAACAGGACACCACAACCTCAAATTTCCCTCTGGAAGCGGGGTCCCGTGCGTCCGGGACCCCGCCGCTCGGGCATGGTGGAGAACGTGAAGCCGATCACACGGCACCGCACCAGCGCCCGCCTCAGCGTTCGGAGTCCGGCCATGACCCACGAGCCCGCCCAGCCGGAGATAGGCACGATGGCCTACGACGCGTCGCACGACCGCATCGGCCGCGTCATGGCCCACCTGTCCGGCCACATCTGGCTCCGCCCCCCGGGCGGCGGCCGCGAATGGACGGCACTGCCCGAGGACGTGCAGCCCGTCAGCGCCAGCGAATCCCTGCGGCAGCGCGTGGCGGAGGCCAACCGCCGCGCACGCCAGCAGCGCCACGCACTCTCCTGACCCCCCGTCCCCCCCGTCACCGCGCCCGCCGCCGCACCTGGTCCCAGACAGCGCCGTCCACCGCGCCGGCCCGACGCCTGAAGGCGCCGACCGACAGCACCCGCAGGTTCGCCGGCTCGACCCAACTGACCCTCCCCCGCCGGTCGTCGACGGTGCCGGCCGGCAGCCGGACAGGGCGCGCCGGCGGGTACTCCCGTGTGGTGATCTTGGCGACGACGACCCGCTCGGCGTTCGCCGCCAGCACGAGGCACGGCCGGTCCTTCACCCCGCCGCCGTCCTCGAACGGCACGGCGGCCCAGTGCACTTCACGCGGCCTCGGCACGCCAGGCGGCAGCCGGCCGGGCGCCACCGCGCGGAAGCCCCGTACGCGTACGGCCCGCCGCCGCCCGGCCCGGCGCAGCGCGTACACGACCACGGCGACCGCGACGGCCAGGAGAACCCACACGAGCGCATCCATCCCGCCATGGAACCACCGCGCGTTCCCCGGGTACAGGCGGCGGCCGCGGGCACCCGACCGGGTGAGACACACCCGGCCCGCCCGCCACACGCCCCCCGACCGGCGGCGGCTCGCCGAGGCTGTGCCCCGTAACCCGCCGACCGGTCAGGAGACGACCCCATGCCCGACGAACTCCTCGCCCATTTCCTCCGCCAGCTCAGCCCTCTCAACCGGGAGTGGCTGGAGAGCCAGCCGGAGGAGAAGCAGCGGATCATCGCGGCGGAGTGGGAGCCCGCCGAGGGCGCGGGCGCACGCCTGCTGGAGGCGGCCCCCCTGACCCCCGACCTGGTGGACGAGGGCGCCTCGGCGAACGCCTACATCGACGACATCCGCGACCGCGAGGACTACTGACGGCTCACTTGTGGAACGTCACGTACCCGTTGCCGTCGCGGTCGTTCTTCGCCTTGGTGTAGGCGTGGACGTCGGCCCGGTCGCCGGACGGCTTGTAGAGGTAGAGGGAGTCGCCGGCGTTGTTCCACAGGAAGTTGCAGTTGTTGCGGTAGACGACGTTCCCGCCGTCCGAATCGGTACCGCGCCCGCCTCGCAGCCGGATGAAGTCACCGGGCTGGAGGGTGTGGTTCTTCGTGAGGACGAAACGGTTCCCCGCCGCGTCCTTCACGACATACCCCCGCAGGTTGACGGTCGTCGACCGCGAGAAATTCGTGATCACCAGGAACTCCTCGTCGGTGTTCCCCGACGAGCAGCTGTTGTCGTCACGCCCGGGAGCGTCGTACTGCACCCCCCTGATCTTCAGCGCCGAACTGTACTCGGCGGCCTGCGCCTGCCCCGGCACGAGAACGGCGACACACACCGACGCGAGCGCCACGACAGCAAGCCGAACAGCCTTCACCACAAGGGCCTCCCCACAAGACCGGATCCCCGCCCGCACCCCCTGTGCACAACGGAGGCCTCACCGTACAGACAATCCCTCCATCACACGAACACCTTGCGAAGATCCTCTTCACTGGATCACTTCACACCTAACTTTGATCACATTCGACCATTCGCCCCCTCCCCGCGGCCGAGGTGTTCGATCCCCGCGCCCATGAGGGTGAAGTGGTCGAGCCTGACGATGAGTTGGCTGGCGATGATCCATTGGATGGCGGGGTGGTCGGAGGGGATGCCGGTTGCGTCGGTGAGGACGGGGTCGGGACAGCCGGGCCGGTAGAGCGCGCCGTGGACTCCGGCCTGGGTCCAGGTCCGGACGCGCAGGGTGACGGAACGTTGCCTCAGGTGCGGGCAGGCGCGGACGGACAGGTCGGCGCAGGGCTGGCAGACCGGCGGGTGGGCGGTCTCCAGGCCCTGGGGCCAGGAGCCGGGGGCGTCCGGTGCGTCGCCGATGAGCCACAGCACGCCGTTCTCGTTGCGGTCGGCGGGACCGCCGCAGACCTGGCAGAGCAGGCCTGCCATGGCGACCCGCTGGCGCAGGGGATGCACCGCGCCGAACTCGCGCCTGCCCTTGCCCGGCGTGGAGGGGACACGGCGCCACAGGACGCCGCCGGTGTCACGGTCGTAGGAGCGTTCGTCGGCGTACGCGAGGCGCCCGCGTCGCTCAACGACCCTTACAACTGGCGGGCGTTCGCCGCTCCAACGCGTGATGTAGGGCACGACCGCCCGGGTCGGCGCCGGGCTCACCGGATGCACCCGAGTCGAGACGACGCCTCACTCATATACTCGTCCATACAAGTTGCTCCCTGCTGGTGGGCGGGTGTGCGGTGGAAGATCTGCTAGACGAGCTTCACGCCGTCGTGGGCCCTGACGGCCGGTGGGACGGGGGCGTCGAGGGCGTCGGTGACGCGGACGGCGTAGGCCTCGTCGGCCAGCAGTCCGGCTTCCTCGCGGGTGACCCAGCGCAGTTCGGCCGTCTCCTCCCCGGTCGTCGGCTCGCCACCGATGGACTCGCAGCGGAAGACCAGCGCGACGATCAGCCCGGTCATGTTCTTGTACACGCCCGTCAGAGTCGCGGACGGGGCGATCTTCAGGCCGGTCTCTTCGAGGACTTCGCGCTCCAGGGCATCGAGGATCGTCTCCCCGGGCTCCAGGACACCGCCGGGCGGCTCCCACTTCCCGTTGTCACACCGCCTGATCAGAAGCGCGCGCCCCCGATCGTCCACGATCACCCCCGCCACGCTGACGGAATGCGGACGCTCACGACCCATTGCTGCCCTGCCCTCTCGACTGGCTAGGCTTCCCACCGTAGCAACTCCACTCAACCACTCGTCTAGACACCCGAAGGAGTGAGCGCATGACGGCTCCGCCCTCCGGCGTGCTCGGCACCCTGGACCCCACCAGCGACCGGGCCGTCTTCCGCCAGATCGCCGACCACCTCCGCGAAGCGATCGACAAGGGCCGGTTCAAGGAAGGGGCCAAGCTCCCGTCCGAGTCCGAACTGGTGGAGCACTTCGGGGTCTCCCGGATGACCGTCCGCAACGCCCTCGGCATCCTCCAGGGCGAAGGACTGGTGCACTCCGAGCACGGCAAGGGCGTCTTCGTCCGCCCCCGGCCACCCGTGCGACGCCTCGCCTCCGACCGCTTCGCCCGACGCCACCGCGACCAGGGCAAGGCCGCCTTCACCGTGGAAGCCGAGGCCGCCGGAAGCCACCCGGAGGTGGACAGCCTCCAGGTCAGGGAGGAACGCCCCACCCGCGACATCGCAACCCGCCTCGGCGGACCCCGCAAAGTCCTCGCCCGCCGACGCCGCTACCTGCTCGACGGACGGCCGGTCGAGTCCGCGACCTCCTACCTCCCGCTCGACATCGCCGCCGGCACCCCGATCGCCGAACCGAACCCAGGCCCCGGCGGCATCTACGCACGACTCGAAGAACTCGGCCACCGCCTCGACCACTTCGAAGAAGAGATCCGCGCCCGGATGCCCACCCCACACGAGACCAAGTCCCTCCGCCTCGCCCCGGGCATCCCCGTCATCCACCTCATCCGCACCGCCTACGACACAGAGAACCGCCCCGTCGAAGTCTGCGACACCACCATGGCCGCCGACACCTACATCCTCACCTACCACCTGCCCGCCCACTGACAACCAAGCGGGCATAGCAAAAGGCCCTGTCGCTGTGCGACAGGGCCTCGTTGTGTGCGCTCGGCAGGATTCGAACCTGCAACCTTCTGATCCGTAGTCAGATGCTCTATCCGTTAAGCTACGAGCGCTCCGCCCCCTGCGGGGCGTTGCGTGGACAACAGTACAGGACCGTCGGCGTCAGGTGAAATCCATTGTCCGCACCCCTGCTGACCTGCGGAAATGCGAAAGCCCCGGCCAGCAGGACGGGGCTCGCGGGGGTGATGCGGAGGCTCCGGGATTTGAACCCGGGATGGGGGGTCACCCCAAACCGCATTAGCAGTGCGGCGCCATAGACCAGACTAGGCGAAGCCTCCTTGCACGACAGCGCGGACGATGCGTGCGTGCAAATGATGCCACAGCCCGAACGGCCGCAGCCAATCGGATTCCACCCTACGGGGGTACGGGCCCTCGCGTCGAGTTGCGTGACGGTCGGGGCGCGGCAGCGTTGACAGAGGGAAGACACCCGCTCACGCCGCGTACACACAGGAGCTCCCGCATGCCGCTGCGCACCAGTCTCGTCGCCCTCATCGCCCTCGCCGGAGCGTTCGCCGCAGCACCGGCCGGGCACGCCCTGGAGTCCGGGGACCGGCTCACCGTCACGGTCGAAGGCGCCGGCGACGGGCGGGACGGCACGTACGAGCTGGAGTGCGCGCCGCCCGGCGGGACGCACCCCGATCCGGAGGGCGCGTGCGAGGTGCTGCGCGCCGCTCGGGCGCCGTTCGCCACCGCCGGTGAGACGGACGGCGCGGAGCCGCTGTGCACCTACGTGTACGGCGGCCCGGCCACCGCGACGATCCAGGGGGTCTGGAACGGCGAGCCCGTCCACGCCCGCTACAGCCGCACGAACGGCTGCGAGATCGCCCGCTGGGACGCCCTCGTGCCGGTGCTTCCCGGCCCCGTGAGCTGACCCTCACGGGCGGCGACTTCGGCACACACCGCCGCTCCCGCCGCCGCTGGCCGTAGACTCCCCTGGAGACACGCACGGGGTCCGTGCACCTGAATCACGTGGGTCAAGGGAGGAACCGACGTCGTGAGCAGCAGGCCAGCGAGAGGCGCTGCTCGCCTCGCCGCCATACTCGACGCATTGCCCGACGCGCTGTTGCTGGTCAACGGCAACGGAACCGTCGTCAATGCCAACGCCATCGCCGTGGAGACCCTGGAGGCTCCGGGCGCCCCCCTCATCGGCCGCGGACTGCTGGACATCGTCCCGGACTTCGATCCGCGCCGCATCCCCGGCTCCATGCGCCGTCCCGAGGAGGACCCCAGTGTCAGGACCAAGCCCACGCGGATGGTGGCACGGCGGACGGACGGGAGAGCGTTGCAGGTCGAGGTGACCAGCGCGGGGCTGAACTCGGACCGCGCGCCGTACGCGTCGGCCATCGAGGCCGCCTTCGCCGACGACCCCGCAGGGGAGGAACTGCTGGTCCTCATCATCCGCGACCTGTCGGGCACCCTCGACACCGAGGCCGAACTGGTGCGCCAGCAGCGGCAGACGGAGATGATCCTGCGGGCGGCGTCCGAGGGCGTCGTCGGCGTGGACACGGCGGGCCGGATCGTGCTCGTCAACCCGGCCGCCGCGCAGATCCTCGGCCACCGGGCCAGCCAGCTCGGCGGGCAGGAACTCCACCCGCTCGCCCAGCACTCGCGAGCGGACGGGACACCGCTGGCGTTCGAGGAGACGCCGCTGCACGACACGCTGCACTCGGGCCGCAAGCACCGCGTACGCGGGCAGGTGCTGTGGACGAAGGACGGCAAGGCCGTCCCCGTGGACCTCACGACGGCGCCGGTGCGGGACGGGGACCAACTGGTCGGGGCCGTCCTGGCGTTCACCGACCGGCGTGCGTACGACGCGCTCGCCGCGCGGCACACGCAGCTGCTGTCGGTGCTGCGGGACGGGCTGCGCGGGCCGCTGGAACAGCTGCGCGGGGAGCTGACGGCCCTCGCGGCCGACCCCGCGGGCCAGCTGTGGCCCGAGGCGAACCAGGTGCTGCACCATCTCGCCGCCGGATACACGCGGATGACCACGCTCGTGGACAACGTCCTCAGCTACCAGCGGCTGGACGAGGGGCACGAGAAGCTGTCGGTGAAGCGCGTGTCGCTCGACGCCGTCGTGGCGGCGGGGGTCGAGGGCGCGGTGGAGCTGATCGGGCCGGGCCGGGCGCAGTTCGCCGTACACGCGCCGCCGATCGAGGCGGAGGTGGACCCGGACCGGCTGGCGCAGGCACTGGCGCACCTGGTGGCCGACGTGGCCGGGGTGGACGCGACCGGGCGTGCGGCGTCGGGTGCGGCGGCCGGGGATTCGACGATCGTGGTGGCCGCGGCGCAGCGCGGGGATGTGGTGCGCATCGAGGTGCGCGGGCCGTATCCCGGCGGGGACTCGGTGCACGAGCCGATCGTGCGGGGAATCGTCCGGCAGCACGGCGGTGTGCTACAGACGCACGAGGTGGGTGGCGCGTCGGCGTACGTGCTGGAGGTACCGGTGCTCGCCGGGGGCGGAGCCGTTTCCGCGGTACCGGCGACGCGGGACGCAAGCGGTGACACGACGGTGATGCCCGTACCGGCGGAGCCCGCGCGGGGGACGGCGGCGCAGGCGCGGAGACCGGCGCTGGCCATCGAGCCCGTGCAGGACACGCCGACCGGGCGAGGGCGGCGCCGCAGGGCGGGTGCGCCCGCGCCGGAGGAGACGGAGCAGGGCGCCGGGGACACCGGTTCGGTGGACATGTCGGGACGCGGGCGCCGCAGGCGCGCGCTGGGCCCGGCGGTGGAGGAGCAGGGCGACGTACCGGTGCCGCAGGTGCCGGAGTCGGCGCCCCCGGCGGCGCAGCCCACGGGCCGGCGGCGCAGGCAGGCCGCCGACGCTGAGGCGGCACAGCAGCCCGCCGCCGAGGCGGTCGTGCCCGAGCCGCAGCCGCAGCCGCAGCAGGAGCCGCCGCAGCAGGAGGAACCCCCACCCGTCGAGCACTCGGTGGTGGCGGCGAGTCCCATCCTGGACGGCAGCGCGCCGCCGCCGGTGAGCGCGCCGCGCGCCCCCCGCGCGCTGCCCATGCCGGGCAGTGACCGTGCGGAACGGGCGCTCCCCGGCGTCAGCGTGCAGACGCTCGGACAGGGCGTGCCCGTACCACCATCGGCGCTGCCGGAACGACGGCCCGCGCCGGGGGTTCCCGCACCACCGCCGCCGATGCAGGCGGCCGTACCGCAGCAGATGCCCACGCGGCGCCGGAAACTGGCGACGCCGCCCGCGGAGGAGCCGGAGCAGGGGAACGCGGCGGGCGCGGCGGCGCCCGTACCGCAGCAGCAGGGACCCGGCACGCACGGCAGGGGCCGCCGCTTCGCCATCGGCGCGCCCGCGGCGGGCGCCGCGGAGGGCCCCGAGCCGCTCGACGGGCCGAACGGCGCCGTCGAGGTGACCGACAGCCCAGCCACCGCGGGCCCGCCCGCCCCGGCGGACGACGAACTGCCGCCCGAGCCGCTGGACAACCCGCGGCGCCTCCTCGTGTGGCCGGAACCCGACCCGTCCACGCAGCAGGCCCTCACCGACCGCGGCTACCGCCCGGTGATCGTGCACTCGCGCGAGGAGGTGGACGCGCAGATCGCGGCCTACCCGGCGGCGCTGTTCGTCGACCCGCTGACCGGGCCGATCACGCGGACGGCCCTCCAGTCGCTGCGCGCCGCGGCGGTGGCCGCCGAGGTGCCGGTGCTGGTGACGGCCGGTCTGGGCCAGGCGAGCCGGGAGGCGGCGTACGGCGCCGACCCGGCGGTGCTGCTGAAGGCGCTCGCGCCGCGCGACAGCGAGCAGCACCCGCCGCGCGTCCTCCTCGTCGAGGAGCAGCCGGAGATCGCGAGCGCGCTGGCCGCGTCGCTGGAGCGCCGGGGCATGCAGGCCGCGCACGCCGCGTCGGACGCGGAGGCGATGGAGGTCGCCGCCCGCGTCCGGCCCAACCTGGTGGTCATGGACCTCGGCCAGGTCAGGCGGCGGCGCGCCGGGATCATCGACTGGCTGCGGGTGAACGGCCTGCTGCACCGTACGCCGTTCGTCGTCTACACGGCGGCGGACAGCGATCCGGCGCAGCTGGCGTCGCTCGCGTCGGGCGAGACCGTGCTGTTCCTGGCGGAGCGCTCGACCAACGCCGACGTGCAGGAGCGGATCGTGGACCTGCTGACGAAGATCGGCGCGCACTGACCCGCCGGCGGCACCTCAGCCGTCGCCCCCGGACCGGGGGCGCGGCAGGGTCGTGACGTCCAGCGCGCCGTCGGCGTGCCGGGCGCGGATCAGCTTCTTGTCGAACTTGCCGACGCTCGTCTTCGGCACGGCGTCGATCGCCGCCCAGTGGTCCGGCAGCTGCCAGCGCGGCACGCGGTCGGCGAGGAAGGCGCACAGGGCGGGGAACGCGGCCTCCGGCGCCGTCCCCGGGGTGAGCACGACGGTGGCGAGGGGCCGTTCGCCCCAGCGGTCGTCGGGCACGGCGACGACGGCGGCCTCGGTGACGTCCGGGTGCGCCATGAGGTGGTTCTCCAGGGCGACGGACGAGATCCACTCGCCGCCCGACTTGATGACGTCCTTCGCGCGGTCGGTGAGCGTCAGGAAGCCGTCCGGGGAGATGACGCCGACGTCGCCGGTGCGCAGCCAGCCGTCCGGGCTGAAGCGGTCGGCGGGGCGGTCGGGTTCGCCGTCCGCGCCGCCGTAGTAGGCGGCGGCGATCCAGGGGCCGCGTACCTCCAGCTCGCCCTCCGACGCGCCGTCCCAGGGGAGGAACGTTCCGTCGGGCCCGGCGAGGCGTGCCTCGACGCCCGCCGGGAAACGGCCCTGGCTGACGCGGTACGGCCACTGCTCCTCGGGGCTGAGCCGGGCAGGGGGGAGGGCGACGGAGCCGAGGGGCGACGTCTCGGTCATGCCCCAGGCGTGCTCGACGCGGACGCCGTGCCGTTCCTCGAACGCGCGCATCAGCGCGGGCGGGCAGGCGGAGCCGCCGATGGTGACGCGGCGGAGGGAGCCGAGGTCGCGGGGGCGGTCGGCCAGTTCGGCGAGGAGTCCCTGCCAGATGGTGGGGACGGCGGCGGAGTGCGTGGGCCGTTCGGCGGCGATCATGTCGGCGAGCGGGCCGGGCTGGAGGAAACGGTCCGGCAGGAGGAGGCCGAAACCGGACATGAACGCGGCGTGCGGCAGCCCCCACCCGAGCACGTGGAACATGGGGACGACCGGAAGCGTCGTGTCGTCGGCGGACAGGCCCATCGACTCGGTCATACCGATCTGCATCGAGTGCAGGTAGATGGACCGGTGACTGTAGAGCGTGCCCTTGGGGTGGCCGGTGGTGCCGGAGGTGTAGCAGAGGGCGGCGGCGGTGCGTTCGTCCGGCTCGGGCCAGGCGTACGTGGTGGGGCGGCCGGAGATCAGCTCGTCCCAGTCGTGGACGGTGGCGCGGGCGCCGTCGAGGGGGGCGCGGTCGCCGGGGCCATTGACGATGACGTGCTCGACCGTCGGCAGGGACGGGAGCAGCGGGGCGAGCAGGGGGATCAGCGTGCCGTCCACGAGGATGACGCGGTCGGCGGCGTGGGTGATGGTCCACGCGAGCTGGTCGGCGGGCAGCCGGAGGTTCAGGGTGTGGAGGACAGCGCCCATGGAGGGGACGGCGAAGTACGCCTCCAGATGCTCCGTGTCGTTCCACATGAGGGTCGCCACGCGTTGGGACGGCTCGACGCGCAGTTCGTCGCGCAGGGCGTGGGCGAGCTGGGCCGCGCGTTCACCGACGGCGGCGAACGTGCGGCGGCGCGGTCCTTCGGGCGTACCGGTCCAGGTGGTGACGGACGCCGCCGCGTGGACCGTCGTGCCGTGCCGCAGGATACGGCTGACGAGTAGGGGCGTGTCCTGCATCGTGCCGTACACCAAGGGCCTCCCGCTGAGCGACTGCGACGCGTGTGTGCCGGTGATTCTGCGGGGTCGGCGGCGTCTTGGCCAGGGGGTGGGGGCGCCGTGCCCGGGGGCGCGCCCGGGGAACGACCGGGTACGGGGCACGGGGCCGGGCACGGCGGCGTGCCGGGCGGCCGGGGGTCAGGCCGCCATGGCGTGCCGCTGAGCGGGGACGCGCTCGCGGGCGGCGGGGGCCGCGCCGCGCAGGATGTCGATCAGCTGCTCGTCGTCACGCAGCTTGGCGAGGGCACGGGAGACGGCGCTCTTCACGGTGCCGACCGAGACGCCGAGCAGCTCGGCGGTGGCCGCCTCGCTGAGGTCCTCGTAGTACCGGAGGACGACCATGGCGCGCTGGCGGTCGGGCAGCTTGACGATGGCGCGCCACATGGCGTCGCGCACGGCCTGCTGTTCGGCGGGGTCGGTGTCGGGCCGCCTGTCGGGCTCGGGCAGCTCGTCCATGGCGTACTCGTCGACGCGGCGCTTGCGCCACTGGGAGGTGCGGGTGTTGATCAGGGCCCGGCGGACGTAGCCGTCGAGCGCGCGGTGGTCCTCTATGCGCTCCCAGGCCAGGTAGGTCTTGGTCAGCGCGGTCTGGAGGAGGTCTTCGGCGTCGGAGGGGTTCGAGGTCAGGGAACGAGCGGTCCGCAGCAGCATGGGGCCGCGGGCCCGCACGTACGAGCTGAAGGTCGGCGGTGGCGCCTTCTGGGCCGCGGTGGGCGTGGTCATGCTCTACAAATTAGGCCGAAGGACCCCCCGGGCGGATCGCCCAGAGGTCGCGATGGGGCATCCGCCCCAGGGAGTAGAGGTGGTGCGGGCTACACCTCCCACAGGTGTAGGGGTTCCGCCCGTCACCCCCCAGGGGTATCAGGGATTCACCGGAGGACGGCCACCGGGGCGTGCACCAGGTTGCGGTCGATGGCGAGGCGGCGGCCACCGTGCGTCTCCGTGACGTCACCCGCGTACTGGTGGATGCGGCGGTGCGGCTGCCAGGCGGCGGGGTCGAGCGAGGGCTCGCCGTCCAGGGTCGGCGACGTCTCCCAGCGGGCGAACCACAGCACGTCGGGCAGGTCCACGGCCCCGGCCGCGCGGGCGCTCTCCATGTGCGCGATGCCGGACGCGGCGCTGGAGTAGAGGCCGGGGATCCAGCCCTCCTCGCGCAGTTCGCGGCTGAAGCCCTGGATGAACGCGAGGGTGGTGCGGGCGCAGGACGCGTCGAGGTGGTCGTAGTTCTCGATGTCGAGGTAGAGCGGGCTGCCGGGCGCGAGGCCCAGGGCCTCGGCGGACGCGATGGCGTCGGCGGCCTCGGTGACGCCCTGCTGCCAGGGGCGGTCGGCGTCGATCGGGACGGCGCTCTTGGCCTTGTCGAGGACGCAGGGCGACTGCGAGCCGACGTAGAGGGGCAGGAGGCGCCAGCCCAGTTCGGACACGCCGGTGACCCAGTCCGGGGTCAGGTTCGGCTGGGCGGGGCAGGCGCGTCCGGCGCCGCCGACGTAGATGCCGACGGCCCGGTAGGGGGAGGCCAGCCAGCCGCGCATCGTGTCGAGCGAGGGCGCCTCGCACGTGTCGAACGCGGCGCCCTCGTAGATCTCCGCGCCCTGGGCGGACAGGTCGCTGTCCATCAGCGTGGGAGCGGGAAGGGGGCGCGGGTCCTCGGCGGCGGTCGCGGGGGTGGCGAGGAGGGCCGTCAGGAAGAAGGCGAGCAGGACGTGCCACAGGTGGGGGGCGCGGCGCGGGGTGGGGCGGGCGTGCCGGGCACGGCGGGTGCGAGGCGACCAGGGGGTGTGATGGGCATATCGCATGAGGATGAGTCAAAGTCGCGCGTACGGGGTGGGACGGCGCGACACTCCCCGTGGCGGTGGAGGGTTCAGCCGTACGGCGGACGACGCACCGCGCGGCCCGCACCGTGGAGTGCGGACCGCGCGGCTGACCCTGCCATCAGAACGGCGACGTACCCCGGGACGTCACCGGGGCCCCGTCGTCACGGGAGGAAGTTGGCGACGATGAGCGTGAACGCCTTGTCGGACTGGTCGATGACCCCGAAGCCGTTGACACTGGCGGCGTTGCTCTCGTTGGAGTTGCCGAAGCCCACGGACGACTGCTGGGTGACGGTGGAGTTGCCCGCCAGGTCGTCGCCGACTCCGCCGCCGATGATGGAGTTGCCGCTGAGCCCGTCCACGCTGTCGGCCTGGGCGACGCCGGCGCACACGCCGAGGGCGAGCGGCGCGGCGGCGAGGACGGCGAGGGTGCGGGCGGTGCGGATGCTTGCCATAGGTCAGTTCCTCCGTGGAATCGGACGATGGGTGTGGCACAGCAGCCGGCCGGACTGCCTGGACGGATCACGACGTCGTGACACCAGGCTTGCCCAGAGGATCACCCGCCCACCACCCGCACCGGGCCGATTCCCCCGCACGAATGACGGCGGCGGAACAAACGCCCTTTCCCCACCCGCGTGGCGCACGGGGGGGGCGCACGGCGGGTTCAGGCCGTCAGTTCCTCGATGCGCCGCGCGAAGTCGGGCCCGGGGAGGGGAAGCTCTATCTCGTCCACGAACTGGACCGCCTGCGGGATGTAGTGCACGACGGCCGCCGTGGTGTCCGTCAGGTAGCCGTGGTCGCCGTGCAGCAGCGCCAGGACGCGCAGCACCAGCGCGGGGTCGCTGCCGTCGCCCGCCGCCCCGTCGTGGAGGGGGTGCGGGGGGCGGTCCGGGTCGGCCTGCCTGCGCCACAGCTCGGCCTCCCACTCCTCGCCGAGCGCGAGGTGGTGAAGGTAGAGGCAGTAGGCGGCGGCGGCGTCCCCCGCCCCGGCCGCGAACTGCCACCAGAAACGCGCACTGTCCTCGCGCCCCGCCAGCTGAAGCACACAGCCGAGGACGCGCGCCCCCTCGGGCTGCGGGACCCGGCCGCCCAGGAAGGCCGCCATGTGCTGGAGGGCGCCGTCCCGCTCGGCGACGGTGCGGCAGAGCGTCGCCAGATGGCCGTCGACGCACGGCCCCTCCGCCCCGGGGCCGCCGGGACCGTCACCGGAGGGCAGCTGCTGCTCCGCGCGTTCGCGGGGCCGGACGCGCCCGGTGGTCAGCCGGGCCGCGATCCGCCGCTCGGCCGCCTCGATCTCCGCCTGGCTGTAGACGGGCAGCGGATGGGCGAGGAGGGCCCTCGTCAGCAGTTCCTCAATGGTCGGAGCCATCGTCGGCGTCCTCCTTCCCCGGGGCGGACAGGCCGAGCGACTCCTTCAGCCGGTGCTTCGCGTACCGGGCGGTGGAGCGGACCCCCGGCACGGTGACACCGAGGATGTCCGCCGTCTCCGAGGGGCTGTAGCCGATGCAGTAGCGCAGGACGATCACATCGTGCTGACGCTCCGGCAGCTCGCGCATGGCCTGGTAGAGGGAGATGCTGCCGGCCAGTTCGCCGACGGGATCGACGGCGGTGCGCAGCGCCTCGGTCTCGAACGCGGCCGTGTCCGCGACGACAGGGCGCCGCCCACGGTCCCTGGCGGCCTCGCGCGTGCGCTGCTTGAGGACGGTCCAGGCGTACCCGGCGGGGCTGTCGAGGCGGAGGACGTCGCCCCACTCGGCGGCGAGCTGCTCGAAGACACGGTCGGCCGTCTCCTCGGCGGCCTGCCGGTCGCCGAGGTGCAGTTCGGCCCAGCGGACGTAGGCGGGGCGGTAGAGCTGATGGAAGGCGCGGAGATCCGCGGGCAGGGGGATCAGCGGGCTGACACCGTGGCGGTGCGGCGAGGGGCTTCCGGTCACGGCCGGACCTCCCGTATGCGCCGCTCCGCGCCCTGGGCACCTCGGCGCCCGGCGATCTGCTCGTTCACGGACCTCCTGGTCCTCTCGTCGTCCCCCGCGCCCGACCCATCCGGGTCCGGCCGAACTTCTATACGGTAGAAGCTTCCCAGCCCTCGGGGCGAACGCAAAAACCCCCGGCGCGAGACCTTCGCCACGCCCACCGCACAGACACACGAGCCCCCGACCGTCTGCGCTGGTCGGGGGCCGTGCGTGTGATGCGGGCGGCGGAGGCGGTGGGATTTGAACCCACGGTGGCGTTGCCGCCACGACGGTTTTCAAGACCGGTCCCTTCGGCCGCTCGGGCACGCCTCCTGGAGGTACCCGCACAGCCTAGCGGTTGGGGCGTCAGTCACCCACGCGCTGTCCGAGGGTGATGGTCGTGGTGTGCTCGTCGCCGTCGCGGACGTAGGTGACGTCCACCGAGTCGCCCGGTTCGTAGGTCCAGATCTGGCTGATGAGGGTCGGTCCCGAGTCGATGGGGCGGTCGCCGAAGCGGGTGATCACGTCGCCGGGGCGCAGGCCCGCCTCGTCCGCCGGGCCGCCGCTGGTGATGGGGTCGGTGCCGCCGCTGGTCTCCTCGACGATGGGGGCGCCGGCCGTCTGCATGCCGGAGGCGCCGTTGTCGACCGAGGCGCCGATGATCGGGTAGATCGGCTCACCGCCGTCGATCAGGTCCTGCGCGACGCGCTCCGCCTGGTTGATCGGGATCGCGAAGCCGAGGCCGATGCTGCCCGCCTCGCCCATGCCGTTGGACGTGGAGCGGATCGCGGAGTTGACGCCGATGACCTCGCCCTCCGCGTTCAGCAGGGGGCCGCCGGAGTTGCCCGGGTTGATGGACGCGTCGGTCTGGAGGGCGTTCATGTACGACGCGCTCGCCCCCTGGCCGTCGCTGGAGGCGACCGGGCGGTCCTTCGCGCTGATGATGCCGGTCGTGACCGTGCCCGACAGGCCGAACGGGGCGCCGATGGCGATGGTCGCGTCGCCGACCGCCATGCTGTCGGAGTCGCCGACCGGCAGCGGGTCGAGCTGCCTGCCGTTGAGGTCGGTGAGGCGGATGACGGCCACGTCGTACCCCTCGGCGCGGCCCACGACCTCCGCGTCGTAGCTCTCGCCGTCGGAGAACGTGACGCTGAGGGTGCCGCCGTCCGCGGCGGGGGCGACCACGTGGTTGTTCGTCATGATGTGGCCCTCCTCGTCGTAGACGAAGCCGGTGCCGGTGCCCGCCTCGGCGCCGTTGCCCGCCTCGATGGTGACGACGCTGGGCAGGGCGGACTCCGCTATCCCGGCGACCGAGTCCGGCGGCCTGGCCGCGACCTCGTCGCCGTCGCCGCGGCCGGGGGCGGACGCGGCGGGCGAGGACGCGTCGTCGTCCGCGACGAGGTATCCCACACCGCCGCCGACGCCGCCCGCGACGACCGCCGCGACGAGGACGCCGATCAGCAGGCCGTTGCGCTTCTTCTTCGGGGCCGGGGGCGGGAGCACCGTCCAGGGCTCGGCGGGCGGCAGCTGCCCCGTGCCGTCCTGCCCCGGTACGGGACCGGCCGGGGGCGTCGGGGGCAGGGCGCGCAGCACCGTGGTGGTGGGACTGGCCGGCTGCTGCTGCTCGGCGGACGGCGCCGCCGGGGGCAGCGGCGGCTGTGCCGGGGGCTGCGCGTGCTGGTGCGGGGGCTGCGCGTGGGGCGGTGGCGGCGGCGCCGACTGGTAGGGCGACGGGGCCTGAGGGTGCTGCGGGTGCTGGGGCGGGCCGTAGGACGGGGCCGGCTGCTGGGGCGGCGGACCGTAGGGCGACGGCGCACCGGCCGCCGGGCCGCTGCCGGTCTCCGGCGCACCGGCCGTCGGCCCGTCCGGCTGACCGGCGCGCTCGTTCTCGGTGCTCACAGCTATCTCCTCGGATGCACGACGAATATGTGTCCAGTGTTGCCCATGACCTGTCAGGCGGGCATAAACCCCGGGCCCGTCCGCGCATGGCACCATGACGCGATGACTGCCGACCGCCGCCGCATCCCGGTCATCGCGCACCGGGGTTCGTCCGAGGACGCGCCGGAACACAGCCTGGCGGCCTACCGCAAGGCCATCGACGACGGCGCGGACGCCCTGGAGTGCGACGTCCGGCTGACGGCCGACGGGCACCTGGTGTGCGTGCACGACCGGCGCGTCAACCGTACGTCCAACGGGCGCGGAGCGGTGTCGGCGCTCGAACTCGCGCAGCTGGCCGAGCTGGACTTCGGCTCGTGGAAGGCCTCCGCAGGCCCCGAGGCCCCCGACAGCGCCGACCGCGAACGGACGACCGTCCTCACCCTGGAACGGCTCCTGCGCCTCGTCGCCGACGCGGGCCGGCCCGTCGGCCTCGCCATCGAGACCAAGCACCCCACGCGCTGGGCGGGCCGCGTGGAGGAGCGGCTGATCGACCTGCTGGCGCGCCACCCCCTGCCGGGCCCCGTACGGGTGATGAGCTTCTCCGCGCGCTCGCTCCACCGCGTACGCGCGGCGGCGCCTGGCCTGTCCACTGTCTACCTGATGCAGTTCCTGCTCCCCCGGCACCGCACGGGCCGGCTGCCGGAGGGTGTGCGGATCGCCGGGCCCGGCATCCGCATCCTGCGGCGCGATCCCGGTTACGTGGAACGCGCGCACCGCGCCGGGAACCAGGTCCACGTCTGGACGGTGGACGACCCCGCCGATGTCGCCCTCTGCGCCGACCTGGGCGTGGACGCCATCATCACCAACCGGCCACGCGCGGTGCGCGAGCAGCTCGGGGACGCCCCCGCCTGAGCCGGTCCCGACCCCGCCGGGCGCGCCCCGGCGCATCCGCTGCGCACACTTCCGTCACGACTGCGTCAACAGGAGACCGGCGAACGGTTTCCCGGCAATGGCGCAAGGGCACGAATCAGGTGGCGTGGGGCTAAGGAGGTCTCGGGGGTGGCGTTGGTGGTGACACAACAGGTACCGACGTCTTCGTCCATGTCGGTCTTCCACGGCCCGTCGGGCGTGGCGACGGCACGCCGCCGGCTGCGCGCCGAACTGGCCGGCAGCGGCGCCGCGGAAGCCGTCATCGACGACGCGGCACTGATCCTTTCCGAACTGCTCAGCAACTCATGGCGGCACGCGCGCCCGCTCCCGGCGAGCCAGGAGGTGCGGGCGGCCTGGTCGCAGGATGTCGACGGCGCCGTCACGGTCGCCGTCACGGACGGCGGCGGTCCGACGCGGCCGCGGCCCGGCAGTCCGTCGCTCACCGCGCGCGGCGGGCGCGGGCTGACGATCATCGGTTCCCTCGCGCGCGCCTGGGGCGTCCGGGAGGCGGAGGCACCGGGCACCGTGACGGTGTGGGCGGTGCTCGACGGCCGGGACGGCTAGGGCTCGTCTTCCGAGAGGGGTCCTTCAGCCTGGCGGCTGGGCGTTCCCCCTGGCGCGCACGCTTGCCGCGTTACCGAATCGCCTCTGTGGGGCCCGGTACAAGGACGATCCGGCGCCCTGCGGTCGCACGCACCTGGGGACAGCTCGGGCCGGGGGAGCCGCGAGCGGTCGGACGCCCCCTTCGTAGACGGACCCTGGGGCGCGCCTTCGCGGTGCGGTACCTCGCGGTGCGGAGCGGCGCGGCTCGTACGCGCGGCCTGTCAGCGCGGTCCCGGGCGGGGCCCCCGACGGCGGGACGCCCGCGCGAGGGTCCCGGAGGTGATGCGCTGCTGCGCGCGGGGCGGGGGCGGTTGAAACGCTCCGCCACTCCCCGGCCCTCGAAGGCCGCGCCTGCCCGGCACCGTCTTCCCCGACGGCGGGACGGGGTACCGGCAGCGCCACCGCCCGCCCAGCCGGCTCCCCCGACGACTGGGGCAACGGCCCGAGCCCGTGCGGAGCACCGGTAGCCCCACCGTCCGCCGGACCGGCTCCCGCTGGCAGGCCGGGGCGGCGACCGGTCGGGGTCCGGTGGTGTGGTGTCGGATCGCCGTCGTGGCGGGCGCGTCCTGAAGATGCCGTGCGCGGCGTCCCGACGGGGCGGGCCGCGGGCGCCTTGGCGTTAGGCTCCCGGACGGTACCCGTACGCCGTCCGCACGCAGGAGACCCGTCCGTCATGGCCAAAAAGCGCCGTCCCCAGAATCAGCCGAAGCCCGTCACGGGCGAGGTGCCCGTCGTCGGCGCGCGCGAGCCGTGTCCGTGCGGCTCGGGCCGCCGCTACAAGGCGTGCCACGGGCGCGCCGCCGCCCAGGCCGCGACCGAGCTGGTGCGGCGCCCCTTCGAGGGCCTGCCGGGCGAGTGCGACTGGGTCGCGCTGCGCGAGCTGGTGCCCGCCGCGACCGTGCCGCTGGCGCTGCGGGACGGGCTGCCCGAGGGCGTGCCCTCGGTGACGCTCGCGACGGTCCTGCCGATGGCGTGGCCCGCGCTGCGCCGCGACAACGGGGCGGTGCTCCTGGGCGTGCAGAACGACACGGCGACCGGCGACCTGAGCCGCGACCTCGCCGACGTCCTCACCCGCGCGCTGGCCACCGAGCCGGGCAACCCCGTCCCGTCCGCGCGCACCGCGCCCGACGGCCCGCGCCTCCAGGACCTGCTGGACCTCTCCGCGCCCTTCGAGCCCGAGGTGCACGAGGGCTTCGAGTTCTGGCTGGACGACGCGGCGCAGGCGACGCCCGAGGTGACCGCCTCCCTCGAACGCGCCAACGAGGCCGCGATGCCCACCGCGCGGCTGTCCGGCGTGACGGCCGCCTACTGGTGCCGCACGCCGGAGAAGAACCACCTCAGGTGGGTCATGCCGCAGGCCGAGGACGACCTGCTCGACGGCCTCGCGCGGCTGCACGCGGCCGGTGCCTCGTCGCTCGGCGAGGGGACGCGCCTGGTGGGCTCGTTCCGCGCGCACGGGCTGACCGTGCCGGTGTGGGACCTGCCGGGCGCGATGGGCGCGGAGGAGTGCGAGAAGCCCGCCACCGCGTTCGGCGAGCGGCTGGCCGAGGCGCTCGCGTCGGCGGCTCCGCTCACGGTGGACGAGCGCCGGGCGCGCAGCGGGCTCACGAACCGTCAGATCACCCTGAGCTGAGGGCGGGCCGACGCCGCCGGGCGGGGGAGTGATTCCAGTCACAACGCCCCGCCACAGCGGCGACTTCGGCCATTGTGCGGCCATGCGGGATTTGCGAATCCCCGATCAGTTGTTACCTTCTGAGGTGGGCCCGGTCGCTGGTGCATCCCCCGTCGCCAGCGATCGGGTCCGTCCATGTCACGCCGTCCTCCCCGGGCGGCGTTTCTCTGTTTCTCCCCCGGGTGCCGCGCGGGTCAGTACGCGAGCCGGCTGCCCTGGTCGGGCGCGGTCAGTCCGGCCGCCACCAGGACGTCCAGCAGCCCGGCGGCGCGCGGCAGCGTGACGCGGCCGCCGGCGGACCGGGGTTCGCGCACCCACCAGACGTCGCCCGCGCCCGTACGGGACGGGGGCAGGGGCACGTAACCGCCCTCGCCGTGGAAGCGCAGGCTGCTGGGCACGTGCTCCTGCTCGACGAGCAGTTCGCCCAGCTCGGGCAGGTCGTAGGGCTCGACCAGGAACATCCAGCGCGTGGGCGTCGCCAGCACCGGGCCCGTGGCCACACCGAGGCGGTCGCAGGCGTCGAGCGCGCGCGCCCCGGCGAGCGCCGGGAGGCTCATGGCGCAGGGCGCGCGCCCCCCGGTGGCCAGCACGATCGGCGCGGCCGGGCGTTCGGTCCACCACCAGGCGACCATGGCGGGGTCAGCCGTGGCCGCGAGCAGCGGGGGATCGGCGGGGTGGGCACCGGGGACCACGCAGTCGGGCCGCTCGCACGCGCAGCCGCTGTCCTCAAGGACCGCGGCCCCGGGGAGGACGGGCCAGTGCCGGTGTCGCGCGTACCGCAGGGCGGCGCGGCGCAGGGCGGGGTCGCCGTCCCGGCCGTCCTTTCCGTTTCCGTTTCCGTTCGTGCGTCGCTCTCCGAGGATCTCGCGCATCAGCGCTCGTTCCCTTCCTTCGCGGGTTCGGATACACCACGTGGAACTCAGATCACCGTGTGCAGCGGGTCGCGCAGTGAGGAGCAGCGGAGGGAGGGGGGACCTGACCGCCTCACCCTGTAGGACGCCGGAACTCGCGCATCCGTTCCGATATGTACACGGTCCGTCCGATCCGCTCCTCGGTCGTGGCGGCCCAGTGGATCGCGCCCCCGGGGACAGCAGGCCGTTTTCCGCCAAAGTCCGCGCGGCCCGGCCTGTCGGCCCCGGAACGGAGCCGTTCCCTGGGCATCATCCATCACGGCAGGACAATACCGACATCCGTGGGCCTGCGTGCCTTGACGAAAGCCCTCCCACATGAGCGCATCCCCCTCGCCCCCTTCGCTCCCCTCGTCAAAAGTGGCCGGAATCAAACCTTCCCTTTCCTCCGTGCCGCAGAATCCCGTGTCGCAGACCCCGGTGCCGCCGTCCGCGCGGCCCGCCGACGGCGCCGCCCGCCCCGGCGGCGTCCAGGACCGGCTCGCGTCCTGGATCTCCGACCTCACGACCCTGCACAGCCTCACGGAACGGCTCGCCCGTACGCGTACCCTCGCCGACGCGTTGCATGAGACCCTGCGCGCCGGGGCCGGGCTCGTGGGGGCGCGCCGCGGCCTGGTGAGCCTGCGCCCGGCCGACGGCCTCGGCCCCGAACGGCTCGCCGGGCTCGGTCTCGGCCGCGCCGACCTCGGGCACATCGAGACCGTGCCGCGCGGCTTCCACACGGCCCTCGGCGGCGACGGCGAGACCGCCGAGGTCGTGCACCGCGACATCGCCCGCGAGGACCGGCTGCACCCGCGGCACCGCGAGGTCGCCGCGCGCCTCGGCTTCGCGGCGAGCTACGCCGTGCCGCTCACCGCGGAGACCCCGGGACCGCTCGGCGCGGCGGTATGGCTGTACGACAAGCCGGGGCAGCCGGACGGGCGGCAGCGGCACCTGCTCGCCCTCTACCTGCGCCAGGCCGGGCAGCACATCGCGAACCGTCTCGAACTCGCCCGCGCCCGCTCCGCGTTCACCGCCGTCCACGAGGGCCTGCTGCCGCCGCGCCTGCCCCGCGTCCCCGGCGTGACGCTGGCCGTGCGGCACAGCACCGGGCCGCGCGGCGGCGGGGACTTCTACGACGCGCTCGCCCTGCCCGACCACGCGCTCGGCCTCGCCGTCGGCGGCACGACCGGCACCGGACCCGCCGCGCTCGCCGCGATGGGACGGCTGCGCGCCGGGCTGCGCGCGTACGCCGTGATGGAGGGCGAAGACCCGGTCGCCGTGCTGTCCGACCTGGAGCTGCTGCTGCGCCTGACCGAGCCCGGCCGTCCCGCGACCGCGCTCTTCGGGTACGCCGAGCCGGCCGCGCGCCGCCTGGTCGTCGCCTCGGCCGGGCATCCGCCGCCGCTGGTGGTCGGGCCCTCGCGTGCCGAGTTCGCGGAGACGGCGCTGTCCGCGCCGCTCAACATGCTGGCCTGCTGGGAGGCGCCGAGCGTCGAGCTGGACATCGCGGAGGGAGAAACGGTCCTGCTCTACAGCGACGGGCTGCTGCACCGCACCGGCGAGCCGCTCGACCGCGCGTTCGGACGCCTGCGCGACGCCGCGCTCGCCGCCGGGCCAGGCGTCCGCGCCGACCCCGAACTGCTCGTGGACCACCTGCTGCGCACCGTGCGCCCCGCGGACCGCCCCGGCCCCGACGCGCCGCACGCCGGAGCCGCCGACGACACCGTCCTCCTCGCCGCGCGCTTCGGCGGCTGACCCGCCATCGCGCCGCCCACCGGCCTGTCGCGCGCCGCGCCCCGCCGCATACGATGGACGGGCCGGTCAGCGACCGGTCCACCGGCAGGCGAGGAGGCGTGGCATGGCCGAGGAGCAGACCACCCCGGATGTGGACGGCGGCGAGCAGCCGGCCGGGGAGCCCGACGAGCGCGAGGACCGGAAGAACAAGGTCACCCCGCGGATCTCCGACGAGCTGGCCGAGAACATGAAGCGCGGCTGGGCCGACACCGAGCGCCGCGACCTCGCCCCCGTCCCCCAGGCCGCGCACACGGCGCGCCGCCGCGCCGCGCTGTCCGCGCGGTTCCCCGGCGAGCGCCTGGTGGTCCCCGCCGGGCGGCTCAAGACGCGTTCCAACGACACGGACTACCCCTTCCGCGCCGCCGTCGAGTACGCCTACCTGACGGGCGACCAGACCGAGGACGGCGTGCTGATCCTGGAGCCGCGCGACTCCGGCGGCCACGAGGCGACGCTCTACCTGCTGCCGCGTTCCGACCGGGAGAACGGCGAGTTCTGGCTCAGCGGGCAGGGCGAGCTGTGGGTCGGCCGCCGCACCAGCCTGACCGAGGCGGGGCTGCTCTACGGCCTGCCGGTCGCGGACGTGCGCACCGTGCCCGACCTGCTGCGGGCGGCGAAGGGCCCGGTCCGCGTGGTGCGTTCGTACGACACCGAGGTCGAGGCGGCGCTCGCCGACAAGGTGACGGGCGAGCGTGACGAGGAGCTGCGCGTCTTCCTGTCGGAGCTGCGGCTCGTCAAGGACGACTTCGAGATCGCGCAGCTGGCGCACGCCTGCGAGGCCACCGCGCGCGGCTTCGAGGACGTGGTGCGCGTGCTCGACAAGGCGCGCGAGACGTCCGAGCGGTACATCGAGGGAACGTTCTTCCTGCGCGCCCGCGTGGAGGGCAACGACGTGGGCTACGGCTCGATCTGCGCCTCGGGCCCGCACGCCACCACGCTGCACTGGGTGCGCAACGACGGGCCCGTCAGGCCGGGTGACCTGCTGCTGCTCGACATGGGTGTGGAGACGACCGAGCTGTACACGGCGGACGTCACCCGCACCCTCCCCGTGGACGGGCGCTTCACGCCGCTCCAGCGGAAGGTCTACGACGCGGTGTTCGAGGCGCAGGAGGCGGGCATCGCCGCCGTGCAGCCGGGCGCCAAGTACCGCGACTTCCACGCGGCGGCGCAGCGGGTGCTGGCGGAGAAGCTGGTCGAGTGGGGGCTGCTCGAAGGGCCGGTGGAGCGCGTGCTCGACCTCGGGCTCCAGCGCCGCTGGACGCTGCACGGCACGGGCCACATGCTCGGCATGGACGTGCACGACTGCGCGGCGGCCCGCCGGGAGACGTACGTCGAGGGCACGCTGGAGCCCGGCATGTGCCTGACGGTGGAGCCGGGTCTCTACTTCCAGCCGGACGACCTGACGGTGCCCGAGGAGTACCGGGGCATCGGCATCCGCATCGAGGACGACCTGCTGGTCACCGAGGACGGGAACCGCAACCTCTCCGCCGGCCTGCCGCGCGGCGCGGACGACGTGGAGGCGTGGATGGCCCGCCTCCTGCCCTGACGCTCCTGCCCTGACATCCTGGCGCTCAGGGGCCGACGGCGCGCGGCACGCGCGCCGTCGTGACGCGTACGGGGGCGAGCGCCGCCTCGACGGAGGCGACCATGCGGGCGCCGCTGCCGCGCCCGTACGCGAGCACGTCCACGTGGGCGAGGCGGTGTTCCGGCCAGGTGTGGACGCTGATGTGGGACGCGGACAGCAGGAGGATCGCCGTCACCGCGCCGTTGGGGAAGACGTGCGTCGCCTCGCCGAGGACGGTGGCGCCGCCCGCGGCGGCCGCGGTGCGCAGGATGTGCAGGAGCAGCGGCTCGTCGGTGAGGACGGCGGGGTCGGCGACCCAGAGGTCCACGGCGTAGGTGGACATCTCGCCGCCGCCGGGACCCGTGCCGGTGAGGGTGCCGGACGGCGCGTCAACGGGCGGCGGGGCTGCGGCTGTTGTCCCGGCCGCCGGCACGTGCGGGGTCACGGCGGCGAGCCTACCATCCGGACATATCGGCTGATCGGCGTATGTGCGGATGGTAGGGCGGCGGCGGGACCGTCAGCCGGTGACCTCGACGGACTCGATGACGATGTCCTCGACCGGCCGTTCGCCGTTGACCTCCGTGGTGACGATGGCGTCCACCACCTCGCGGCTCGCCTCGTCGGTGACCTCGCCGAAGATGCTGTAGCCGCCGTTCAGCCACTCCGTCGCCGCGACGGTGATGAAGAACTGCGAACCGTTCGTGTCGGGACCCGCGTTGGCCATCGCCAGCACATACGGCTCGTCGAAGGTCAGGTCGGGGCTGGTCTCGTTCGGGAACTCGTACCCCGGGCCGCCCATGCCGGTGCCCTCCGGGTCGCCGCCCTGGATCATGAAGTCGGCGATGACGCGGTGGAAGATCGTGCCGTCGTAGAGCGGCTCGCCGTTCTCCTGCCCCTCGTAGGGCAGCGAGCCGTCCGCGAGGCCGGCGAAGTTGGTGACCGCGAGCGGCGCCTGCTCGGGGAAGAGCGTCACCTCGATGTCGCCCTCGCTGGTGTGGATGGTCGCGGCGGTCGCGTCCGAGGGGTCCACGCTCGCGGGGCCGCCGAACTCCGGCTCCGCCGGCGCCTCCTCGGTGGGCTGCTCCTCGGGGGCGCTCGTGGCGGTGTTCGCGCCGTCGCCTCCCTCGCCTTCGGAGCCGTCGTCGGAACCGCAGGCGGTCACCAGTCCGAGGCAGAGCAGCGCGGTCGGCAGTGCGGTCGCCAGCCGCCGGGGGGAGCGGATCATGAGGACGCCTTCCGAAAAAGTATGAGGAAAGAGGGGCTCCGACCCCACATCATGCACCACAGCGTCCCCGTACGCCTCCCCCCGGTGACCACCGGAACCGTCTCAGCGGCGGATCCGGGACTCCGGCAGCCGCGCGAGGACGGCGTCCACCGTCTCCTCCGGCGTCTGCGCCGACGTGTCGAGCCAGGGCACTGTCCATGGCGGCCACCGTCCACGCCCCGTACCCCGTCTTCGCCCGGCCCGCCTCGCGCGCCGCCACGGCGTCCGGGCCGGGGGCGAGCACGACGACGTGCGGCGGCCTCGGCGACGGTGGACTTCCCCGCCGCCATGACCCCGGTGACGAGGATCACCGAGCCGGGCGGCGGGCCGTGCGGAACGCTGTCGGCGTGCGCCGGGCCCCTCTCGCGGACGGCCCCGGGCGCACACCACCGGGTATCCGGGCGGCGGCACGCGCGGGACGGCGTACGGGAGGGAGCCGCGCGGCGCGTTGGTAGCCTGGGGCGCAGCCCGGAGGGACCGCTTCCGGCGGCGCTCCGCGAGGTTTCTCCCGCATGGAATCCCTGGCCCTCGGCCCGAGCTGGCTCGACCCGGAACACCTCATCCAGTCCTTCGGCCTGATCGGCATCCTGCTCGTCGTCTTCGCCGAGTCCGGGCTGCTGATCGGCTTCTTCCTGCCGGGCGACTCGCTGCTCTTCACGTCGGGCATGCTCGTCTCCACCGGGCAGTACCTGCACCACCCGCTGTGGCTGGTGTGCGCGCTGGTGGTGGTCGCGGCGGTGCTCGGCGACCAGGTGGGCTACCTCTTCGGGCGCAAGGTGGGGCCCTCGCTCTTCCGGCGGCCGGACTCGCGGCTGTTCAAGCAGGAGAACGTCGAGAAGGCGAGCGTCTTCTTCGCGAAGCACGGGCCGAAGTCGCTGGTGCTCGCCCGCTTCGTGCCGATCGTGCGGACGTTCACGCCGATCATCGCGGGCGTGAGTCGCATGGACTACCGCTCGTTCGTCGTCTTCAACGTGATCGGCGGCGTGCTGTGGGGGGCGGGCGTGACGCTGCTGGGCGCCGCGCTCGGGCGGGTCGGGCTGGTGCGGGAGAACATCGAGCTGATGCTCGTCGCGGTCGTGCTGCTCTCGGTCGTGCCGATCGCTGTCGAGTACCTGCGCGCCAGGCGGTCCGCGCCGGCGGGCGCGGCAGGGGCGGCGGAGCCGCCGCCGGTGCGCGGGCGGCACGCGAAGCGCTGAGCGTGTCGGTGCCCGGGGCGGGTCAGCCCTGGGCGGCGGTGCCCGTCCCGGTCACCGGGCGGGCGGTGGACACGTCACCCGGCGCGGCCTGGACGGTGCGCGGGGCCACGGGCTGCTGGGCCGGTGTCTCGGCCGGCGCGTTCTCCGCGCGGTGCTCCGCGCGCATGGCCGCCGTCTCGCTCTTGAGGATGCGCGCCGACTTGCCGAGCGACCGTGCGATGTCCGGGAGCCGCTTGGCGCCGAAGAGCAGCAGCACGACGATCGCCAGGAGCACCAGTTCCCTGAGTCCTATCTGGCCCATGACCCCACCTCCGCGCGGAACGGAAGGGCCGCGTCCGCGCGCCCCTCATCCCTCGCCACGGTAACGCGGCGCGCGCGAAGTGAACAGGAATACGCCGGACATCCGTGCCCCGACAAGGGGATCAGGGCGTCAGGGATCTTAGGTACGGCAGGGGCCGGAAGAGGCGGGCGCGCGTTCAGGAGACACGCAGCAGCGCGCCCTCGCGCCACTTGAGAACCTTGTCGAACGTGATGACCGCGCCGCCGCTGCCCGGCTGGTTGCCGAAGCGCACGCGGTCGGACAGTGCCTCGATCAGGCCGAGGCCGCGCCCGCCGAGCGCCGGTTCGCGGGCGGGTCCCGCCACCGGCGGCAGCCAGCCGCCCGCGGGGAAGCCAGGGCCGCTGTCGGTGACCTCGATGCGGCAGACGTCCCCGTTGATCGACGCGGTCACACGGTAGACGCCGGAGTGGCCGCCCGCGTGCCGCACCGCGTTGGAGCAGGCTTCGGAGAGGGCGACCGACAGTTCGTGGGAGATCTCGGCGTCCACCCCCGCCGCCTCCATCGCGCCGAGCAGCAGGCGCCGCGCGAGCGGGACGCTGGCCGCTTCCCGCCGCAGTTGGAGAGACCACCAGATGCTCATGCTCCAGCCTCCTTCCGGTCGCGCCCCGTCAGTACGTATTGCCTACCGGCGCGCGCCGTAAGCGTGCGGTCGGCGCAACACCCCCGTTCGGCGGACGTATCAGGGGATAACGGCATCTTTCGTGGCAAACAGGGGGAGCCGTCCGCGGCCGGGCGGCTCCCCACCGGCGCTGCCCGGCCGCCCCGATGAGATGATGGGCGCGCCATGCGTGCCGGAGCCGATCTGCGAATGCTGCGAGCCGCGGTCCTCGCCGCGGCGTGCGCCACGCTGGCCGCCGCCGGGCACCTGTCCGCGGGCGGGTCCCGCGTCAGTCCCTGGGCGCTGGCCGCCGGATGGGCCGCCGCGTTCGCCGTCGCCCTGGCGCCCGCCGGGCGCGAACGCCGCTCGGTCCCTGCCTTCGCCGCGTTCCTCGGCATCGGGCAGCTCGCCCTGCACTGCCTCTACAGCCTGGGCACCGCGATGCCCCCTGCCGCGCACCATGGCGGCGGCGGGCCGGTCGCGCAGGCGCGCCTGCTGCTGTGCAACGACCACGCGCTCACGCTGACCGACACGTCGGCGACCCGTATCGTCCGGGCGGCGGGTCTGGACCCCGTTCCCCCGGCGCCCGCCGCTGAGGCGCACGGGCTGCTGCCGTCCGGCAGCATGCTGCTCGCCCACTTCGCCGCCGCCCTCATCGCCGGGTGGCTGCTGCGCAGGGGAGAGGCGGCGCTGTGGCGGCTCGTAAGCCTCGCCGCCCGTGGGCCCCTGCCGCTACGGCGCGCGCTGCTGCTCGCCGTTTCCCTGTTCGCGGGGCTGCTGCCCGACGCGCCGGACGACGTACGTCCCGCGCGCACCGCGCACCACCCGACGCCCGTCACCCAGGGCACGCCGCTGCCCGACACCGTCACGCGGCGCGGGCCTCCCCTCTTCGCCCTCGCGGCCTGACGCACTCCGTCCCCCGGCTCCACTCCCCCGGAACCCGGACGGGACGGGTGCGCCATGACCGCGCGCCCGGAAACGCCGCGCGTTTCCTCGTTCCCCCTCACCGGTTCCGAGTCAACGGAGTCCCTTCATGCAGCGCACACGTCTGGCCGCACTGACCCTCGTCGCGGCCACGGCCACCGTCCTCGCGGTCACCGCGCCGACCGCCTCGGCGCACGTCACCATCGACCCCGCCGAAGCCTCACAGGGCGGCTACAGCACCATCAACGTCAAGGTCCCCAACGAGCGGGACAACGCCTCGACCATCCGGCTCGAACTGCACCTCGACCCCGAGCACCCGCTCGCGTCCGTCATGCCGCAGCCGGTGCCCGGCTGGGAGGTGACGGTGGAGACCGCCGAGCTGGACGAGCCGATCGAGGTGCACGGCAGCCCCGTCACGGAGGCGCCGAGCGTCGTGACCTGGACCGGCGGGGAGATCCAGCCGGGGCAGTTCCAGGAGTTCCCGCTGTCGGTCGGGCCGCTGCCCGAGGACGCAGACCAGCTGGTCTTCGACGCGATCCAGACGTACGACAACGACGAGATCGTCCGCTGGATCGAGGAGCCCGCGGCGGACGGTTCCGAGCCGGAGAGCCCGTCGCCGGTCCTGGCGCTCGTCCCCGGCGACGGCGGCGGGCACGGCGCGGCCCCGGCCGAGGCCGAGGAGGACGGCGCGAACGCGGAGCACGCGTCCGGCGACGACACGCAGGGCACGGCCGCCGCCGCGTCCGACGACGACTCGGCGGACACCATGGCCCGTGTGCTCGGCGTCGCCGGCATCGTCGTCGGCCTGGCGGGCGTCGCCTTCGGCGTCCTGGCCGGACGCCGCCGCACCGGCGCCTGACACCACCGGCCGCGCGGGACGGGCCGGCGCCCGTCCCGCGCGTTCCTCCTCCCCCTTTTCACCGCAGCATTCAGAGAAACCGTTCCTCATGCACCTGCGCAGACTCACCACCGCGGCCGTCGCCGCGGCCACCGTGCTCGCCCTCGCCTCCTGCGGAAGCGACGACGACGGCGCGGACGGCGGCGACGACACGGCCGCCGCCGAGGTGTCCGGCGGACAGCGGCCCGACGAGGGCACCGTCCTGGACACCCCGTTCGAGAAGCCCGATCTCGTCCTCACCGACACCGACGGCGAGCCGTACGACCTGCGGGCCGAGACGGCCGGGCACGCCACCCTGCTCTACTTCGGCTACACCAACTGCCCCGACATCTGCCCGCTGACGATGAGCAACATCGCCGTCGCCACCGCCGGGCTCACCGACGAGCAGCGCGCCGACCTGCGGGTCGTCTTCGTCACCACCGACCCGGAGCGCGACACCCCGGAGTCGCTCGGCGCCTGGCTCGACGCCCAGGACCCCGACTTCACCGGCCTGACCGGTGACTTCGAGGCCATCCAGGAGGCCGCCGAGTCGGTGGGCATCTACATCGAGCCGTCCGTCGAGAACGACGACGGCAGCATCGAGTCCACCCACGGCACCCAGGTCCTCGGCTTCCTGCCCACGGACGACCGGGGGCACGTCCTGTACTCGGAGGGCGTGACGTCGGAGACGTTCACGCGCGACCTGCCGAAGCTGCTCGAAGGGGAACTGCCGTGAGACGCGGCGGCCCCGCAGCGGCGGCGCTCGCGCTGGCCTTCGTCCTCGCCGGCTGCGGCGGGGGCAGCGGGAGCGGTGGCGAGGGTGACGGGGACGGCGCGCCGCCCGAGCTGACGGTCTCCGGCGCGTACATCCCCCGGCCGCCGACCGCCGACGTGGCGGGGGCGTTCCTCACCATCGAGAACGCGGGCGGCACCGACGACACCCTCACCTCCGTCACGAGCGACGCCGCCGGGTCGGTCGAGATCCACGAGACGGAGGGGAACACCATGCGCCAGGTGGCCTCCCTCACGGTCCCGGCGGGCGGCAGCCTGTCCCTGGACCGCGGCGGCAGCCACCTGATGCTGATGGGCCTGGCCGCCCGCCCCGCCGAGGGCGACACCGTGCCGATCGAACTCCACTTCAGGACCTCCGCGCCGATCACCCTCGACGTGCCGGTCGAAGCCGCGAACCACACCGGGGAGTGAGAGCACCGCCATGACCGCGCCACGCCGTTTCCTCCAGTTGCTCACGGTCGTCGCCGCCGCGCTGGCGGCGCTGCTGTCCGCCGCCCCGTCCGCGGGCGCGCACGCCGTGCTCACCGGCACCGACCCGGAGGACGGCGCGGTGGTCGACGGGGCGCCCGCCTCCGTGGGCCTGACGTTCTCCGAGAGCGTGTCCGTCCCCGACGACGGCATCCGTGTCCTCGCGCCCGACGGCGCGCGCGCGGACACCGGGGACACGGCCGGTGGCGCGGGCAGCGGCAGCGAGCAGGCCGTCGGGCTGCGCGACGGCCTGGGCGACGGGACGTACACCGTCACCTGGCACGTCGTGTCCGCCGACAGCCACCCGATCGCGGGCGCGTTCACCTTCTCCATCGGTGCGCCGTCCGAGACCAGCGTAGACATCGCGGCGGTCTCGGCGACGGGGGACGACGGTGTGGTCGGCCTGCTGTACGACGTCGGGCGGTACGTGTCGTACGCGGGCTTCGTGCTGCTCGTCGGCTCCTGCGCGTTCGCGCTGGTGTGCTGGCCCGCCGCATCCGGGCTGCGCGCACTCCAGCAGGTGACGCTCACGGGGTGGACCGCACTGACGGCCGGGACTGTGGCGCTCCTGCTGCTGCGCACGCCCTACACCGGTACGGGTGACCTGGCGGACGTGCTCGACCTGGGCGGGCTGCGCGACGTGGTCGAGACCCGTACGGGCACCGCGCTCGTCACGCGACTGCTGCTGGTGGCCGCCGCCGGTGCGTTCGTCGCCCTGCTCTACGGACGCTACGCCCGGCTCCACGCGGCGGACGCCATACCCGCGGAACCCGGGGCCGACGACCCCGACGAGGCGGCCTACCTCGCCGAGGCCCACGCGCAGCGGCTGCGCGACCTGACGTTCGGTCTGGGCCTGGGCGGCGCCATCCTGGCCATCGGCATCGCCGCCACGTGGGCGATGTCCGAACACGCCTCCACCGGGCGGCAGACAGGGCTCGCCATCCCCGCCGACATCGCGCACCTCCTCGCCGTGGGCGCCTGGCTCGGCGGGCTGGCCGCCCTGCTGGCGCTGCTGGCGCGGGCGCCCGTCGCCGTGCCGCGCGCGGCGGTACGGCGCTTCTCGTCGGTGGCGCTCGGCAGCGTGGCCGTGCTGGCGGTGACGGGTCTGTACCAGTCGTGGCGGCAGGTCGGGCTGTCGTGGAGCGCGCTGACGGGGACGGCGTACGGGCAGCTGCTGCTCGTGAAGGTGGCGCTGGTCGCCGTGCTGCTGGCGGTCGCGGGCTTCTCGCGGCGCTGGACGGCGCGGCTGGCGGACCGTACGCCCGACGCGGCGGTCCCCGAGCCGGTGGGTGCCCCTGCCCAGGACGCCCCTGACGCAGAACGTGCCAGGCAGCTCGCCCGGCAGCGCGCCGCCATCGAGGGGGCCGCCCGCCGCAAGGCGCGCGACGCCGACACGGAACGGGCCGGGCTGCGCCGTTCCGTCCTCGTCGAGACGGGCATCGCCGCCGTGCTGCTCGCCGTCACGACCGCGCTGACCGCCGCCACCCCGGCGCACACGGCCGACGAGACCGGGACCAGCGTCGCCGACGGCTCCGGCGCAGGGCAGGCCACGCCCGAACCGGCAGGCCCCGTCTCGGTGTCCATGCCGTACGACACGGGCGGCGAAGGCGGCGCGGGCACCGCCGAGCTGGAGCTGTCCCCCGCCACGACCGGCGGCAACACCCTGCACATCCTGCTCGCCGACCCGTCGGGCGCCCCCACCGACGCCGAGGAGATCCGCGTGGCCCTCACCCTCCCCGCCGAGGAGATCGGCCCGCTGCGCTACGACGCGCTGCACGTCGCCGCCGGGCACTGGACCGTCCCCGACGTGCAGCTCCCGCGCCCCGGCGACTGGGACCTGGCCGTCACCCTCCGCACCTCGGACATCGACCAGGTCACGGAGACGGCCACCGTCCCCATCGGCTGACCCGACCCGCACCACCCCGCACCACCCCACCCCAGCGAAGAACCACAGCAACGCGAGAACAGACATGCCAGACATCTCCCGCCGCCGCCTCCTCACCACCTCGGGCGCCGCAGGCGCCGCAGGGCTCGCCCTCGGCGCCACCGGCGGCGCCCTCGGCCACGCCGCCGCCACCGGCGAACCGGGACCGGCGCTGACCACGGTCGGCGCGGCGGCCGTACCGTTCCACGGCGCGCGCCAGCCCGGCATCACCACGCCGACACAGGCGCACGGCCACCTCACCGCCTTCGACCTCGCGCCGGGCGCGGGGCGGCGCGAGGCCGCCGCGCTGCTGCGCCGCTGGTCCGAGCTGGCCGCCGGGCTGATGGCGGGCGAGGCGTCCGTGTCCGGCACCGACGTCACGCGCGACGCCGGCCCCGCCTCGCTGACCGTGACGTTCGGCTTCGGCCACGGCTTCTTCGACGCGACCGGCCTCACCGCCGCCCGCCCCGCCGCGCTCGCCCCGCTGCCCGCCTTCTCCGCCGACGCGCTGGACCCGGCCCGTTCGGACGGCCACCTGTGGGCGCGGATCGGCGCGGACGACGCGCTCGTCGCGTACCACGCCCTGCGCACGCTCCAGCGCGCCGCCGCGGGCACGGCGGCGGTCCGCTGGACCATGGGCGGCTTCAACCGCGGCCCCGGCGCCACCGCGCGGCCGATGACGACGCGCAACCTCATGGGCCAGGTGGACGGCACCAACAACCCCGACCCGGCGGACGACGACTTCGACACCCGGGTCTTCGTCCCCGCCGACGGCGACCCGGCGTGGATGGCGGGCGGCTCGTACGCCGTCGTGCGCCGCATCCGGATGCTGCTCGACCCGTGGGAGGACCTGCCGCGCGAGGAGCGGGAGCGCGTCATAGGGCGGCGGCTGTCGGACGGCGCGCCGCTGACGGGCGGCACCGAGACGACGCCGGTCGACCTGGACGCCACCGGCGGCGACGGGCGGCCCGTCATCGCGCCGAACGCGCACGTACGCGTCACCTCGCCGGACACGAACGGCGGCGCGGCGATGCTGCGGCGCCCGTTCTCGTACCACGACGGCTTCCGGGAGGACGGGAGTCCGGACGCCGGGCTGCTGTTCGTCTGCTGGCAGGCGGACCCGCTGCGGGGCTTCGTGCCGGTGCAGCGCAAGCTCGACCGGGGGGACGCGCTGTCGGAGTTCGTGCGGCACGAGGCGAGCGCGCTGTTCGCCGTGCCCGGGGGCGCCGCACAGGGCGAGTACGTGGGTCAACGGCTGCTCGAAGGCTGAGACGGCGGGCACGGTGCGCGCGGGCGCGGCTACGGTTGCGCCATGACAGCTGCGAGCCGCTACGCGTACCTGGGCCCCGAGGGGACGTTCACGGAGGCGGCGCTGCGCACGCTGCCCGAGGCCGCGACCCGTGAGCTGGTGCCGATGATCTCGGTGCCGGCCGCGCTGGACGCGGTGCGGTCGGGCGAGGCCGCGGCGGCGCTCGTGCCGATCGAGAACTCGGTGGAGGGCGGCGTCACGGCGACGGTGGACGAGCTGGCGTCGGGCGGGCAGCTGATGATCTACCGCGAGGTGCTGCTGCCGATCGCGTTCGCGCTGCTGGTGCGGCCCGGGACGGTGATCGAGGAGATCAAGACGGTCACCGGGCACCCGGTGGCGCAGCCGCAGGTGCGGGACTGGCTGGCGCGTTTCCTGCCGGAGGCGCAGTGGGAGTCGGCGGCGTCGAACGCGGACGGGGCGCGGCTGGTGCAGGAGGCGCGGTACGACGCGGCGTTCGCCGGTGAGTTCGCGGCGCCGATCTACGGGCTGGAGCCGCTGGTCACCGACATCCACGACGCGCACAACGCGACGACGCGCTTCGTCCTCGTCGGTCGCCCGTCGCGGCCCGCTGCGCCCACGGGGGCGGACAAGACGTCGGTGGTGCTGTGGCTGCGCGCCGACCATCCGGGCGCGCTGCTTGAGGTGCTCCAGGAGTACGCGGCGTCGGGGGTGAACCTGATGCGCATCGAGTCGCGGCCGACCGGCAAGGGCATCGGGCAGTACAGCTTCTCGGTGGACTGCGAGGGGCATGTCTCGGACCGGCGGGTCGGGGAGGTGCTGATGGGGCTCAAGCGGCTGTGCGCGGACATCAGGTACCTCGGGTCGTATCCGAGGGCGGACCATGTCGAGCCGACGATCAGGACGGGCACGACGGATGAGGATTTCCTGCGGTCGGCGGACTGGCTGACGCGGTGCCTGGACGGGCGGCACGGCGGGGTGTGAGGGTGTCGGGGCAGGTCGGGGGGCGGCCTGGGGACGGGCCTGTGGATGAACGGCCGAGTTATCCACAGGCGGGGCTCGCCGGCTGTGTACAAGTCGATACAGCCACTCGGACATTCACGACATAGCGGCCGGTCGGCCCCGAAGGGGCCCACAGGGGGCCGAAACCACTTTCGTCACCGTGACGCGTGCCCCTAACTCTGCGGAGTGAGGCAATTCGCGTGGGATTCCCCCGGAAGAGAGCATGAACGGGGTTTGAATCGGGAATTCATCAACGCCCCTGCCGCCCCGCGAGAAACTCCCCGGCTGTCCACAGGCGGCCGCCTCGACCTGTGGATAACTCCGTGGACAACCGCTCTGACCTGTGGATTCCCCTGAGCGCCTTTCCCGGCAAAACGGGCAAATAGCTCTTCGGAAGTGCAGCGGAAGCCCGGCGGCGGGGGCGTCGGTTTTCCTCCGGGGAAGCCGTTTCCCCCGCCCTCGGCCACCCCGGTAGCCTGGTGCCGTGATTGACCTTCGTCTGCTCCGTGAGGACCCCGACCGAGTGCGCGCCTCGCAGCGCGCCCGTGGAGAGGACGTCGCCGCCGTCGACGCCCTGCTCTCCGCCGACGAGCGGCGCCGGTCCTCCACCTCCCGCTTCGACGAACTGCGGGCGGAGCAGAAGCAGCTCGGCAAGCGCATCCCGCGCGCCGAGGGCGAGGAGAAGGCCGAGCTGCTCACGCGCGCGGGCGAGCTGGCCACCGCCGTCAAGGCCGCTGACGCCGAACGGGACGAGGCCGCCGCCGACACGCAGCGGCACCTCCTGGCGCTCGGCAACCTCGTGCACCCCGACGTCCCCGTCGGCGGCGAGGAGGACTTCGCCGTCCTGGAGACGCACGGCACCGTCCGCGACTTCGACGCCGAGGGCTTCGCCCCGCGCGACCACCTGGAGCTGGGCACCGCCCTCGGCGCCATCGACACCGAACGCGGCGCCAAGGTCTCGGGATCGCGCTTCTACTACCTCACCGGCGTCGGCGCCCTGCTGGAGCTGGCCCTGGTCAACGCGGCGATCGCCCGCGCCACGGAGGCCGGCTTCGTCCCCATGCTGACGCCCGCGCTGGTCAAGCCGCGCGCCATGGAGGGCACCGGCTTCCTCGGCCAGGCGGCGCAGGACGTCTACCACCTGGAGAAGGACGACTTCTACCTCGTCGGCACCTCCGAGGTCCCGCTCGCCGCGTACCACATGGACGAGATCATCCCCGCCGAGCAGCTCCCGCTGCGCTACGCGGGCTTCTCCCCCTGCTTCCGCCGCGAGGCCGGGTCGTACGGCAAGGACACCCGGGGCATCTTCCGCGTGCACCAGTTCGACAAGGTCGAGATGTTCTCGTACGTCGCGCCCGCGGAGGCGGAGGCCGAGCACCGGCGGCTGCTGGAGTGGGAGAAGGAGTGGCTGACCGCACTCGAACTCCCCTTCCGCGTGATCGACGTCGCGAGCGGCGACCTGGGCGCGTCGGCGTCCCGCAAGTTCGACTGCGAGGCATGGATTCCCACGCAGGGCAAGTACCGCGAGCTGACGTCCGCGTCGAACTGCCTGGAGTTCCAGGCACGCCGCCTCCAGGTCAGGATGCGCACCAAGGACAAGGGCGTCCGGCCGCTCGCCACGCTGAACGGGACGCTGTGCGCCGTGCCGCGCACGATCGTCGCGCTGCTGGAGAACCACCAGCGGCAGGACGGCTCGGTGCGCGTGCCCGAGGCGCTGCGTCCGTACCTCGGCGGGCGTGACGTCCTCACGCCGACCGCCGGCGCCGGCACCGTCCGTTGAGCCCCGGGAGCAGCCTCCCGCAGCGCTTCCCGTACCGGCTGGTCGCCACCGACCTGGACGGCACGCTGCTGCGCGGCGACGGGACGATCTCGCAGCGCACCCGTGACGCGCTCGCCGCCGCGCAGGCGGCGGGCGCCGAGCACCTCGTGGCGACCGGCCGCAGCGTCGCGTGGACGCGGGACATCCTGCGGGCGCTCGGGTACCGGGGCATCGCCGTGTGCGGGCAGGGCGCGCAGCTCTACCACGCGGGCGAGGACCGGCTGCTGACGTCCGTCACGCTCGACCGGGCCGTGGCGCGGCGCGCGGTGGAGCTGCTGGAGGACGCGCTCGGGCCGCTCGGGGTCGCCGCGGCGGCGGACGGGGTGGACGGCCAGATCCTGATGGACGGCCGGTTCCGGCCCGTCGAGGCGCAGAACCTCACCGACGAGGTGAGCGAGCCGCCGGAGGGGACGCCGGACCGGGCGGGGCTGTTCGCCGATCCGGTCATCAAGCTGTACCTCCAGCACGGGACGCTGGGGGACGACGCGCTGGCCGTCGCGGCGCGTGAACGCCTGGGCGGGGTCGTGGACTTCGTCGTGTCGGGCCCCGGCCTCGTGGAGATGCTGCCGCTGGGTCTGTCGAAGGCGACGGGCCTGTCGCTCGCCGCGCGGCGGCTCGGCGTACGGGCGGCGGACACCCTCGCGTTCGGCGACATGCCCAACGACCTGTCGATGCTCGGCTGGGCGGCGCACGGCGTGGCGATGGGCAACGCGCACCCCGAAGTCCTCGCGGTGGCCGACGAGGTGACGGGGAGCAACGACGAGGACGGCATCGCGACCGTCATCGAGGCGCTGCTGGAGCCGTCCGTCTGAGGGGAGTTGTCCACAGGCTGTGTGATCCGCCTGTGGACAACCTGAGTTGGCGTCGCCGACGCGCCGTCAGGCAATCCCGGCGAGGTACGCGGGCGGCACGGCGTCGGCGAGCCACACGCCGTTGTCGCTGAGCCGGAAGACGTGCCCGTCCCGGTGCATCGCGCCGCTGTCCACCGTCAGGACGACCGGCCTGCCGCGCCGCGCGCCGACCCGGGTCGCCGTCGCCCGGTCGGGGGAGAGGTGGACGTGGTGCCTGGCCATCGGCCGCAGGCCCTCGGCGCGGATCGCGGGCAGGAAGCGGGCCGTGGTGCCGTGGAAGAGGTACGCGGGCGGGTCGGCGGGCGGCAGCCCCAGATCGACGGCGACGGTGTGGCCCTGGCTGGCGCGGATGCGCTGGGCGGGGCCGGTGCCGTCGAGGGCGTAGCGGCGCTTGTCGTCCGTCGCGACGACCTCGGCCAGTTCGGCGGGGGTGACGGGGAAGCCGTGGCGGCGGGCCGCGTCGAGGAGGGCGGGGACGGACGTCCAGCCCTGGAGGCCGAGCGTGATGCCGATGCGGCCGGGGTCGTGCCGGAGATGGCGGGAGAGGTACTTCGAGACGCGTATGCGCCGTTTCTCGTCCATGGCACCAGAGTGCCGTGCGGAAGATCCGGGAGACACCGGATTCCCTGGTGTACAACACGCACCTCCCGCGGCACCTTTGACCCATGGACCACACGACCCTCGACATCGGGCGCATCAGGGCCGACACCCCCGGCTGCGCCGAACGCGTCCATCTCAACAACGCCGGGGCCGGGCTCCTCTCCCGGCGCACGCTGCGCGCGGTCACCGGGCACCTCGGACTCGAAGCCGCCATCGGCGGGTACGAGGCGGCCGACCGGGAGCGGGAGCGTGTCGCCCGGACGTACGACGACATCGCGGCGCTGATCGGCGGCCGGGCCGACGAGGTGGCGCTGTTCGACAACTCCACGCGTGCCTGGCAGGCGGCGTTCCTCTCGCTCACGCACACCTTCCGGCCGGGCGACCGCGTCCTCACAGGGCGCGCCGAGTACGGCAGCAACGTGCTGATGTACCTGCACGCCGAGCGGCGCCTCGGCGTCGAGGTGGTGGTCGTGCCGGACGACGAGCACGGGCAGCTGGACACCGCGGCGCTCGCCGGGCTGATCGACGAGCGGACGCGGCTGGTGGGCGTCAGCCATGTACCGACGGGCGGCGGGCTGGTCAACCCGGCGGCGGAGGTCGGCCGGATCACGCGGGCGGCGGGCGTGCCGTTCCTGCTGGACGCGACGCAGTCGGTGGGCCAGTTCCCCGTGGACGTGCGGGAGATCGGCTGCGACATGCTGACGGCGACGGGCCGGAAGTTCCTGCGCGGGCCGCGCGGCACCGGCTTCCTGTGGGTGGCCGCGTCGATGCTGGAGCGGACCGAGCCGGTGCTGCCCGAGATCGAGTCGGCCGACTGGGACGGCGCGCGCGGCTTCACCTGGCGGCCGGGCGCGACGCGCTTCGCGACCTGGGAGATGAACTACGCGGCGGTCCTCGGGCTCGGCTCGGCCGTCCGGCAGGCGCGCGAACTGGACCCGGCGGTCACCGGCGCCCGCGCCGTCGCTCTCGGCGCGCGGCTGCGGGGCGCCCTGGACGAGCTGCCCGGCGTCACGACGCACGACCTGGGGCGCGAGAAGTGCGCCATCGTGACGGCCCGGGTGGGCGACATGCCGCCCGCCGAGGTCGCCGCCGCACTCGCCAGAGAAGGCGTGAACGTGTCGGTGACCCATCCGCACCACACCCAGTTCGACACGGAACAGCGCGACGTGCACCCGCTCGTCCGCCTGTCGCCGCACTACTTCACGACGGAGGAGGAACTCGACCGGACCGTCGCCCTGGTCGGCGGACTCGTACGCGGTCGGTGAGACCGCACGGCGCCGGGCCCGCGTGCCCTCGGGGCCACGGGCACGGCGCCGACCGTGTGACGGGTCTCAGTCGTCGGCGGCCACGGTCAGGGCGCTGAGGCGGCGGATCGCGTACCAGGTGCCGAGGACCGTGACGGCGGCCAGCAGGATCACGGCGGTCGGCAGGGCCACGTCGGAGGCTATGCCGGTGCCGTCGGCCGCGACCTGTTCGGCCAGGGACAGGGACCACTGCTGGATGCTCAGCGTCCTCGCACCGGGCACGATGCTGCCGAACAGCGTCTCCCAGACAAGGGAGTAGATGAGGCCGAACACCACCGCGTTCCGCGAGACGGTCCCCAGCAGCAGGAACACGGCGCTGTACGCGACCGAGGCGACGGCCGCCGCCAGCGTGTAGGCGCCCGCTATCTGCTGGCTGTTCCCGTTCATGATCATCCCGGCGACCAGCACTGGGATGGTGGTGAAGACGACGGTCACGGAGATCGCGACCCACAGCTTCGTCAGGATGACGGTCCGGCGCGGCAGCGGCTTGGCCAGCAGGTAGACGATCGATCCGTCGTCGATCTCGGGGGCGATGGCGCCCGTACCGGCGATGACGCCGACCAGCGGCACCATCGCGGCGAGGGCGAAGCCGCCCAGCACGTCCTCCGCCACCCGGTCGTCGGCGCCGCCGATGGCGCGGACCAGGACGGCGATCAGGATCAGCAGCGCCGGCAGGATGCCGAGGAGGATGGCGCGCCTGCGGCCCAGCAGCGCCCGGTAGGTGAGCCGGGCGACGGTCTCGTTGTACACGGCAGGGCTCCTCACGCGCTGATCAGGTAGGAGAAGACGCTTTCCAGGGACTCGTCCGACGGGGAGACCGTGAGCAGCCTGATCCCGCGGTCCCTGGCGAGCCGGGGCAGTTCGGTGGTGAAGCGGGCGAAGTCGTGCGCCTGCACCCGCAGCGCCCGCTCCGCCGCGTCCACCTCGATGGACGTCGTGGAGGGGTCGCCTATCAGCGCGGCGGCCAGCGCGCGGTCGTCGCTCGACCTGATGAGGTACTGGTGCGGCCGGTCCGTCATCAGGCGCCGGATGCGCCGGAAGTCGCCCGACGCCGCGTGGCGCCCCGCGACGATCACCTCGATGTGCCCCGCGAGCTGCTCGACCTCCTCCAGGATGTGCGAGGAGAACAGGACCGTCCTGCCCTCCTCGCCCATCCGCCGGAGCAGGGTCATCAACTGCATGCGCTGCCGGGGGTCCATGCCGTTGAACGGCTCGTCGAGCAGCAGCACCGACGGCTGGTGGACGAGCGCGGAGGCCATCTTCACGCGCTGCCGCATGCCCTTGCTGTAGGTCGAGATGCGGCGGTCGGCCGCGGCCGTCATGTCCACGGTGGCGAGGGCCTCCCGCGCGGCGGCGGCCGGATCGGGCAGCCCGTGCAGCTCGGCGTTGGCGAGCACGAACTCCCCACCGGTCAGGTAGTCGTACATACCCTCGCGTTCGGGGACGAGCCCGATGTGGCGGTAGACCGGCTCGTTGCGCCAGATCGGGGCGCCGTCGAGCGTGACCGTGCCCGCCGAGGGGGCGAGGAAGCCGCTCATCATGTGGATGAGCGTGGACTTGCCCGCGCCGTTGGGGCCGAGCAGCCCGGTCACCCCCGGCCCGATGGCCATGGTCACGTCGTTGACGGCGACCACGTTGCCGAACCAGCGGGAGGCCCGGGTGATCTCGATGGTGGTCATGGTCAGATCCCGGCCTTCCGGTAGCGGCGCAGCAGGAGCAGCAGGCACAGCGCCACGAGCCCCGCGACGGCCAGCAGGTAGATGACGCCCTGGAACGCGGTCGGCTCGACGTCCGCCGGGAACACGGTGGAGCCGCCGAGGAACGCGCCCTGGAGGCCGTCCACCAGGGAGGCGGGTGAGAAGAGGCCGAGCCAGCCGATCGCGTCCTCCGAGCCCTGCGTCTCCATCAGGCTCTGCAAGGGGAACACCGCGAAGCCCGGGATGGTCAGCACGCCGATGACGGCCGCGACACCGAACCCGCGCTTGGGGGTGAACGAGGCGACAAGCAGGGCGATGCCCGCGTACAGCACCGACAGGACCGCCGTCGCGACGAGCCCCCTGAGGTAGCCGCTGGTCTGGTCGACGAAGCCCAGCTCGGCGAGGAGCCCGCCCGCATAGGAGACGGTCAGCGGCACGGTGGTGAACAGGAAGAGCGCGGCGGCGAGCGCCGCGTACTTCGCCGTGACGTAGTCCGTGCGGGAGATGGGCCGGGAGAAGTAGAGCGGCATCGTCTTGAACCGCAGGTCGAGCGAGACCAGCTGGGGCGCGGCCATCGCCAGGAAGAGGACGACGATCGGCTCCATCTCCAGGGCGTACCGCGTGTGCTCGATCAGCAGTTCGTCCGTGCCGGCGGTCGAGGCGACCGCCACCATGACGATCGCGGGCAGCGCCATCACGGCGAACAGGCCCCAGGGCAGGACCTTGGACCGCGCGGAGCGGCCGAGCCCGTACGCCCCGCGCAGCGAGTGGACGAGCAATGACCAGCGGGCGTACCGCGCACCGAGGCGCGTCCCCTCGTACCGCCGGTACCCGATGTCGTGGATGCGGGCGTCGGCCGCCTGTCCCGGGGTCGTCATGACGTGGCCTCCTCGAAGACCTCGGCGATGCGGTGGCGGCGCTGTTCCATCCGGACCAGGCCGAGGCCGAGCTCGGCGACGGTGTCCCTGACGACGTCGTACACGGCGTCGCCGTCCACCTCGATCTCCAGCAGCCGGCCGCCGGCGGGGACGGCGGTGAGGCCCGCCTCCGCCAAGGCGGCCCGTACCGCGTCGGCACCGTGCGGGTGGCTGTCGCTGTCGGTGACCTCGACCGCGAGCGCGGTGGTCACCTCGGTGAAACTGGCGGTGGTCTGCGAGCGCAGGAGGCGGCCGCCGTCGATGACGACGATGTGGTCGCTGGTGCGCTCAAGCTCGCCGAGCAGGTGCGAGGTCACCAGGACCGATATGCCGAAGTCGGCGTGCACGCGGCGGATCAGGCCGAGCATCTCGTCCCGGCCCGCCGGGTCGAGCCCGTTGGTCGGCTCGTCGAGGAGGACGAGGCTCGGGTCGTGCACCAGGGCCTGCGCCAGCTTCACGCGCTGCTTCATGCCCGTCGAGTAGCCGCCCATGGGGCGGTAGCGCTCCTCGTGCAGGCCGACGTGCCGCAGGGTGTCGGCCGTGCGCTCGCGCGCCGCCGTCCGCGGCAGGCCCGACATCCGGGCCATGTGGACCACGAACTCGGTGGCCGACACGTCGGCGGGCAGGCAGTCGTGCTCCGGCATGTAGCCGACGCGCTCCCGGATCGCCGCGCCCTCGGCCGCCGCGTCCAGGCCGAGCACGGTGGCGCGGCCCTCGGTGGCCGGGGCGAGCCCCAGCAGGAGTTTGATCAGGGTGGACTTGCCCGCTCCGTTCGACCCGATCAGGCCGGTGACCCCCGGGCCTATGTCGACGGTCAGCCCGTCGAGCGCGGTCACCCGTGGATACCGCTTCGTCAGGCCCTCGGTCCGAATCACGCTGCCATGCGTGCTGTCTCCGCTCACCCTCCAGACGCTAGTGCCGCCCGGGAGCGCCCCGCGTCCCACTTTGGTCTGATACCCGGCTCTCTTTGGTCGTTCGCCTCCGGGTACGCCCCCCGGGCGAGCCCGGCGCGTCCCGGATCAGGCCGCCAGCTGGGCCAGACCCTCCGTGGCGATGCGTTCGAACACCCCGATGTCGCCCGCGAAGACCGAGTCCTCCACCGGCCAGTGCAGCACCAGCTCGGTGAAGCCGAGCGCCGCCACCGCCCCCGCGTAGTCCACGAACGCGCCGACCGACGACAGCGTGCCCTTCTCGTCCCCCGGCCCCGAGTGCAGCAGGACCCGACCCAGCGTCGCCGGTTCGCGCCCCGCGTCCTCGCACACCGCGTCCAGCCGCTCCACCTGACGGCGCAGCGCATCCAGCGCGTCCGGCGTCCGCCCGCCGTCGAACCCCGCCGGATCGCCGACCGTGACCCACGCCTGCCCGTGCCTGGCGGCGAGCCGCATCCCGCGCGGCCCGGTCGCCGCCACGGCGAACGGCAGCCGCGGCCGCTGCACACAGCCGGGGACCGTGCGCACCTCGTGCGCCGAGTAGTAGTCGCCCTGGTACGAGACGCCGCGCGCCGGACCGCCCGCGCCGCCCTCGCTCAGCAGCCGGTCGAGCAGCCGCGTGAACTCGGCGAACCGCTGGGCGCGCTCACGCGGCGACCAGGCCTCGTGGCCCAGCGCCGTCGCGTCGTACCCCGTGCCGCCCGCGCCGATGCCCAGGGTGATCCGCCCGTCGCTGATGTCGTCGAGGGTGATCAGCTCCTTGGCGAGCGTCACGGGATGGCGGAAGTTGGGCGAGGTGACGAGCGTCCCCAGCCGCATCCGCTCGGTCACCGCGGCGGCGGCCGTGAGCGTCGGGAGGGCGCCGAACCACGTGCGGTCCCTGAAGGTGCGCCACGAGAGGTGGTCGTACGTGTAGGCGGTGTGGAAACCCAGTTCCTCGGCACGCTGCCAGGTCCTCCGGCCGCCGTCCGACCAGCGGTGGACCGGCAGGATGACGGTGGACAGCCGGAGCGGCAACTCGGATGTGACAGCCATGGCCAGCAAGCGTAGGCCCTCCGCGCCCCGACGCGACGCCCCTTCCCGACAACGACCGGGTACGTACGCATCCGCGCGGTGTCCCGCACGTATGTGCGCGCATATGCTCGACAACTGTGTCCCTTCCCGCGGAGCTGCCCCGCCTGATCGCCACCGACCTCGACGGCACCCTCCTGCGCGACGACAAGACGGTGTCGCCCCGGACCGTCGCCACGCTGGCCGCCGCCGAGGCCGCCGGTGTGGAGGTGATCTTCGTGACCGGCCGCCCCGCCCGCTGGATGGACGTCGTCAGCGCGCACGTCCACGGCCACGGGATCGCGATCTGCGGCAACGGCGCCGCCGTCGTCGACCTCCACCGCGCCGGCGCGTTCGTCGAGACCCGGCCCCTGCACCCCGGTAACGCCCTGGACATCGCCGCCGCCGTCCGGGCCGCCGCGCCCGGCGCCGTCTTCGCCGTGGAACGCACGACGGGCTTCCACCACGAGCCGGAGTACCCGTCCCTGGAGTTCGAACCCGCCTTCCAGGTCGCGCCCGTCGAACGGCAGCTGGCCGACGCGGGCGACGCCCACGCCACGTCCCCCGTCCTGAAACTGCTCGCCTTCCACCCCGCGCTCGACCCCGACGCCTTCCTCGCCCTCGCCCGCACCGCGACCGGCGGACACGGCGAGGTCACCAGGTCGAGCCCCACGGCGCTCCTGGAGATCAGCGCGCCGGGCGTCAGCAAGGCCAGCACGCTCGCCAGGCGCTGCGCACGCCGCGGCATCGCCCCCGGGGAGGTCGTGGCATTCGGCGACATGCCCAACGACCTGGACATGCTCGGCTGGGCCGGCACCGCCTACGCGATGGCCAACGCGCACCCGGCCGTCCTCGCCGCCACCGCGCGCCGTACGGCCTCGAACGAGGAGGACGGCGTCGCGCGGGTCATCGAGGGACTCCTCGCGGAGCACGGCGCCACCGTGTCCTGACGACGGCGCCGCCGCCGTTGTTCAGTGGTCGTCGCCGCCCTCGGCCGGGCTCGTGAAGTCGGGGCTGGAGAAGCCGGGGTGGAGGTAACGGCGCCCCGCCGCCCCCTCGCCCTCCTCCGCTGCGTGCGGCTGCTGCGTGCCGTGCGTGCCCGGTCCCCGGAAGCCTGGGCTGGAGAAGCGGGGACTGGAGAAGTCCGGGCTGGAGAACCGTATCCTGGCCCCGCTCTCCTGCGGCGGATGTGCCACGGCCGCCGTCCCCTGGCTGTCGCGCTGCGCCGCCTCCAGTACGGGCCGCACCCCCCGTTCCACCAGCGCACGCCGCCATTCCGCACGCGCCCCCGCCACCTCCGCCGCACCACTCCCGGCGGACGACGCGCGGATCGCTGTGGCCGACCCGTTGCGCACCGCCGCCACCACCAGACCGCCCACAGCGACCAGCATCCCGGCCGCCGCCACCAGGACGAACACCCAGCCCAGGCCCCGCATCCGCCCCGCCACGGCGGGCTCCGGATCGGCCAGGCCCAGGGCGTACCCCAGCAGCAGGAAGACCACGCCCGCGACCGCCGCGAGCACCGGCACCAGCGTCACGACGACGGCCCACGTCCCCGTACCCGCGCCGCCCTGCACACCCGGGCGCCCGTGCGCGCGGCGCAGCGCCGCGTACCGCCGGTACTGGTCGTCGGCGGCCGCCACGACGGCGGGCAGCGCCGCGTGGACGGCGGCGCGCAGCCGTTCCGCCTCGGCCGGTTCGGTCCCCGGGGCGAAGCGCACCGTGCGCAGCGCCTCGTCGAGGACGCGTTCGACCTCGGCCTCGTCCTCGGGCGGCAGACCGTCCGCGCTGTTCATCGGCGTCTCCCGTCCGTGAGCGGCGAGCGGGTGGGTGCCCGATCGTAGAGGGCACCGGCCGTTCGCGACAGGGACGTACGCGAGACCGCCATAGGAAAGCGCGTACATGCGCACGGACAGCGGATCGGCGGCGGGTGTCCCGCGCGGGGCGCGGCGCGTCCTACTGCGGCAGGGGCAGGGGAGTCACCAGCAGTTTTCCGGCCATCGTGACACCGCCGTCCATCGCGATGGCGAGGGAGTCCGCGTACACGTACGGGCCGGTCACGCGCGGCCCGCCGCCCTGCTCGCCGTCCGCCTGCTCCCCGCCGTCCCCGCCGCCGCCCTCGCCCGTCAGGTACGGGATGGGGCTGTGGCCGTGGACGACGCACCGGCCGCCGAACGTGTCGAGCAGCTCCCGCGCCGCCTGCGGCCCGGCCTCGTCACGGAAGGCGAAGCGCTTCGTGAACTTGCGGAACAGGTCCCACGTCTCGTCCACGTCATTGCGCTGGAGTGCCTGCCAGATCGCGTCGTTGACGTCGTCGACCGTGCTGCCGTAGTCCAGGTACGCCGTCGTGTCGGAGTGGACCAGCAGGAAGCCGTCGGCGACCGCCATCGAGTCGAGGCGCGACATCCACTGCACGTGGTGGTCCTCCAGGCGCTCCATGTCCGAGCGCTGCCCGCCGTTGAGCAGCCAGACGGTGGAGAACGACGCGGTGCCCGCCGCCGACTCGACCGGGGCGTCGCCGAAGCGGGAGGCGCCGAGCAGGAGCAGCTCGTGGTTGCCGAGGATCGCCTTGCAGTAGCCGCCTGCCGCGGCCGCCTCGGCGGAGAGCCGCATGACGAGGTCGAGCACGCCGACGCCGTCCGGGCCGCGGTCGGTGAAGTCCCCGAGGAACCACAGGCGCGCGTTGCCCGCCGCCCAGTTGTCGTCGGCGTCGGTGAGGCCCGCCTCGCGGAGGGCGGCACGCAGCTCGTCCAGGTGGCCGTGGACGTCGCCGACGACGTACAGCGGCCCGGCGCCGTCGATCACGGGCAGGTCCTGCTCCGTCGGCGTGTACGCGGGTCCGGGCGCGGCCGGTCCGTCCTCGCCGCGCAGCCCGTCGCCCGGTCCCTCGCCGGCCCCCTGAGTCATCGACCCCTCCACCACCACTACGCGCCGCCTCCACCTGGGGGACCTGCCGACCGGCCGGTCCCGGTGCCGTTCGCCCATCATAGGAATGCCGGTGCCCGGATGTGACACACCTGTACCGGGGAATCTACTGGTCGGCGGCGGGTGCCTGCCGGGGGGCCGCCACCCTGGCCTGCGCGAGGCGGCCGTGCCCGGCGGTCGCGGTGCGGGGCGCGCGCTGGGACGAGGCGCGGACGATCAGCTCGGTCGGCATGACCTGGTGCAGGGCCTCGGGGGCCGGGGCGGGGGCCGGGGACCTGCCGCCGGTGTTCTCGATGGCGTCGATCAGCAGCTGGATGACGGTCGTTCCGATGCGTCCCGGCTTGAGCGAGAGGGTGGTGATGGAGGGCTCGGTGCCCGCGTAGACGCTGGACTCGCTACAGCAGACGATGAGCAGGTCCTCGGGAACGCGCAGGCCGTAGCGGCGGGCGGCGGCGAGGAGGTCGGTGCCGTTGGGGTCGAAGAGGCCGTAGACGGCGTCGGGGCGGTCGGGGCGTGCGAGGAGGCGGTCGGCGGCGACGGCGCCCGCGCAGGGGTCGTGCGCGGGGTAGGCCTCGTAGACGGGTGCCTGGCCGTTGCGCTCGCACCAGTTGAGGTAGGCGGTGGTGGACAGGCGGGTGTACGTGTCGGTGCTGGTGCCGGTGAGCAGGCCGATGCGGCGGGCGCCGCCGGACGCGAGGTGGTCGAGGAGGTCCGCCACGGCCGCCTCGTGGTCGTTGTCCACCCAGGCGGTGACGGGGAGGCTCCCGCCCGGACGGCCGTCGGAGACCACGGGGATGCCCTGGCGGACCAGTTCGGTGACGACGGGGTCGTGGTCGGACGGGTCGATCACGACGGTGCCGTCGAGGGCGACGTTGGACCAGACGTCGAATTCGCGGTGCTGGGAGGTGGCCGGGAGGATGACCAGGGCGTAGCCGCGGGCGAGCGCGGCGGAGGTCGCGGCGCGGGCCATCTCGGCGAAGTAGGCGAACTCCGTGAAGGTGAACGGTTCTTCGCCGTAGGTGGTGACGGTGAGTCCGATCAGTCCCGATTTGCCGGTCCGCAGGGTGCGTGCCGCCGCCGACGGGCGGTAGCCGAGGCGGTCGGCGACGGAGCGCACGTGCCGGCGGGTCGCGTCCGGGAGCCGTCCCTTGCCGTTGAGCGCGTCGGACACCGTGGTGATCGAGACACCGGCGGCTGCGGCGACGTCCCGGATGCCCGCCCGTTGTCCGCTCATCCTGCGGCCGGCGGTCCGGGTCACCTGATGCTTCGCTGCTGTCATGGCGACCTGATGGTAGGCCCGGACGGGGAGGGGTGGTGCGGCATGTGGACGGCGGAGCGGCGTCACGTTTCTGCACGCCGGAATGCCACCTCTGCCTGCGTTTCTGTGGTGCTCCGGGCGTGTTGGAGCTGTTTCGCAGGCCGCGAGCCGGTTTGACTGAGGGGCAAGAGGTGAATTCAACGCCTCGGGGCTCACTCTCACGGGGGCAGCGCGCCACGGCGCAGGCCACCGGCGCACGGCCCGGCCGCGCGCCCCCGTCGCACTGGAATACGCCCCGAGGTGACGGGGGACGTACGCCTCTTAGGGTGGGCCGGGTGACGACCTCATCCTCTCAGGAGCCCCTCGCGCGGCCGGGCCAGGGACCCCGGCTGCGCCCCGCGCTGGACGGCATCCCGGCCTACGTCCCGGGCAAGCCGGCCGACGGCGGCCCGGTGACCTTCAAGCTGTCCTCCAACGAGAACCCGTACCCCCCGCTCCCCGGCGTGCTGGAGAGCGCGGTCGCGGCGGCCGGTACGCTCAACCGCTACCCGGACCTCGCCTGCGCCGCGCTGACGGCCGAACTGGCGGCGCGGTTCGGCGTCCCGGTGAGCCACATCGCGACCGGCACCGGCTCGGTCGGCGTCGCCCAGCAGCTCGTGCAGTCGACGGCGGGTCCCGGCGACGAGGTGCTCTACGCCTGGCGGTCCTTCGAGGCCTATCCGATCATCACGCAGATCTCCGGCGCCACCTCGGTGCGCGTCCCGCTGACCGCCGACGAGGAGCACGACCTGCCGGCCATGGCGGACGCGATCACGCCCAGGACGCGGCTCGTCTTCGTCTGTATGCCGAACAACCCCACGGGCGTCCCGGTGCGCCGCGCCGCCCTGGAGCGCTTCCTCGACCGCGTGCCCCAGAACGTCCTGGTCGTGCTGGACGAGGCGTACCGCGAGTTCAGCCGGGACCCGGAGGTGGCGGACGGCATCGACGTCTACCGGGAGCGGCCGAACGTCTGCGTGCTGCGGACGTTCTCCAAGGCGTACGGGCTGGCGGGCCTGCGGGTCGGCTTCGCGGTGGCGCACGAGCCGGTGGCGGCGGCGCTGCGGAAGACGGCCGTGCCGTTCGGCGTGAGCCAGATCGCGCAGAACGCGGCCATCGCCTCGCTGCGGGCCGAGGAGGCGCTGCTGGAACGGGTGGACGCGCTGGTCGCGGAGCGGACCCGGGTGTCGGACGCGCTGCGCGGGCAGGGCTGGCGGGTGGCGCCCTCGCAGGCGAACTTCGTGTGGCTGCGGCTCGGCGCGGAGACGGCGGCGTTCGCCGGGGCGTGCGAGGCGGCGGGCGTGACGGTGCGGCCGTTCCTGGGGGAGGGGGTGCGGATCACGGTGGCGGAGCCGGAGGCGAACGACATCGTGCTGCGGGTGGCCGGGGAATTCCTCGCCGCGCACCCCGCGCTGCGGGCCTGATCCAGGGGCGGGACGAGTGGGGCGGACCCCCCGCGAATCGGACGCGGGGGGTGTGGTCCATAATGGAGCTTGTGAATGTGAATACGTTCACAAGATCTCACCCGCAGACCCGCGGAAGGGAACCGACGTGGACCTCGCACTCGCCCCGGAGACCCTGGCGCGGTGGCAGTTCGGCATCACGACCGTCTACCACTTCCTCTTCGTCCCCCTGACGATCTCCCTCGCCGCCCTGACGGCCGGCCTCCAGACCGCCTGGGTCAGGACGGGCAAGGAGAAGTACCTCAAGGCGACGAAGTTCTGGGGCAAGCTCTTCCTGATCAACATCGCCATGGGCGTGGTGACGGGCATCGTCCAGGAGTTCCAGTTCGGCATGAACTGGTCCGACTACTCGCGCTTCGTCGGCGACGTCTTCGGCGCCCCGCTGGCGTTCGAGGCGCTGATCGCCTTCTTCTTCGAGTCCACCTTCATCGGCCTGTGGATCTTCGGCTGGGACAAGCTCCCGCCCAAGCTGCACCTGGCCACCATCTGGACCGTCGCGGTCGGCACCGTGCTGTCGGCGTACTTCATCCTCGCCGCGAACTCCTGGATGCAGCACCCGGTGGGCTACCGGATCGACGAGGAGACGGGCCGCGCGCAGCTGACCGACTTCTTCGCCGTCCTGACGCAGAACACCGCGGTCGCCCAGTTCTTCCACACCATGACCGCCGCGTTCCTCACCGGTGGCGCGTTCATGGTCGGCATAGCCGCCTACCACCTGATGCGCCGCAGGCACGTCGCCGTCATGCGCACGTCGCTGCGCCTCGGGCTGATCACCATGGTCGCCGCGGGGCTGCTGACCGCCTTCACCGGCGACCGGCTCGGCAAGATCATGTACGAGCAGCAGCCGATGAAGATGGCCGCCGCCGAGGCGCTGTGGGACACCGAGGCGCCCGCGCCGTTCTCCCTCTTCGCGGTCGGCGACGTGGACGAGGGCCACAACACGGTGACGGTCGAGGTGCCGGGGCTGCTGTCCTTCCTCGCCCACGACAACTTCACCGAGGCCGTCCCCGGCATCAACGACACCAACGAGGCGATGCAGGAGCTGTACGGCCCCGGCGACTACCGCCCCAACATCCCGGTGGCCTACTGGAGCTTCCGCTGGATGATCGGCTTCGGCATGGCGTCGGCCACGCTCGGCGGCATCGGCCTGTGGCTCACCCGCAGGAAGCTGTGGCTGTCGGAGCGGCTGCGCACCACCGAGGACGAACGGCCGCGCCTCGCCCTCACCCGCGACCGCGAACTGGGCCCCGCGCTGACCACCTTGTACTGGCGGCTCGCCCTGCTGACCATGCTGTTCCCCCTGATCGCGAACGCCTGGGGCTGGATCTTCACCGAGACCGGCCGCCAGCCCTGGGTGGTCTTCGGGCTGCTGCGCACCTCGGACGCCGTGTCGCCCGGTGTGTCGCAGGCCGAGGTGCTGATCTCGCTGCTGACCTTCACCGCCCTGTACGCCGTCCTCGCCGTCATCGAGGTCCGGCTGATGGTCAAGTACGCCAAGGCGGGGCCGCCCGAGCTGACCGAGTCCAATCTCAACCCGCCCAGCCGGATCGGCGGCGACGACACCGCCGACCGCCCGATGGCGTTCTCGTACTAGGAGCGCGCGATGGAACTCCACGACATCTGGTTCGTCATCATCGCCACGCTGTGGGTCGGCTACTTCTTCCTGGAGGGCTTCGACTTCGGCATCGGCGTGCTCAGCGGCACCCTGGCCCGCGACCGAGCCGAGCGGCGCGTGCTGATCAACACCATCGGCCCCGTCTGGGACGGGAACGAGGTCTGGCTCCTCTCGGCGGGCGGCGCGACCTTCGCGGCCTTCCCCGACTGGTACGCCACCCTGTTCTCCGGCTTCTACCTGCCGCTGCTGCTGATCCTGGTCGCGCTGATCGTGCGCGGCGTGGCCTTCGAGTACCGGGTCAAGCGGTCCTCGGAGAGCTGGCAGCGCAACTGGGAACGCGCCATCTTCTGGTGCTCGCTCGTCGTCGCGTTCCTGTGGGGCGTGGCCTTCGCCAACATCGTGCGCGGCGTGCCCATCGACGCGGACCACGAGATGACCGGCGGCCTCACCGACCTGCTCGGCCCGTACGCGCTGCTCGGCGGCCTCGCGACCCTGCTGCTCTTCACCTTCCACGGCGCGGTCTTCGCGGCGCTGAAGACCACCGGTGACATACGGCTGCGGGCGCGCCGCGCGGCGGGCGGGCTCGGCCTCGCGACCGCCGTCGTCGCGGGCGCCTACCTGCTGTGGACGCAGGGCGACAGCGGCAACGTCCGCAGCCTCGCCGCCGTGGCCGTCGCCGTCGCGGCCCTGGCCGCCGCGCTGGCGGCGAACGCGGCCGGGCGCGAGGGCTGGGCGTTCGTCTTCTCGGGCCTGCTGGTGGTGGCGACGGTGGTGACGCTCTTCCTCGCCCTCTTCCCCGACGTCATGCCCTCCTCGACCGACCCGGCCTGGAGCCTGACGGTGGAGAACGCGGCCTCCGCCCCGTACACGCTGAAGATCATGACGTGGTGCGCGGCGCTCGCCACACCGGTGGTCGTCCTCTACCAGGGCTGGACCTACTGGGTCTTCCGCAAGCGCGTCGGCACGCAGCACATCGCGCCGTGACTCCCGCTCGTCCCTGCTCACCTCACGAAGGCTGACCGGACATGAAGCCCATCGACCCCCGCCTCCTGCGGTACGCACGGGCCACCCGCGGCTTTCTCGCCGCCTCGGTGGCGCTCGGCCTGGCCAACGCGGGTCTGGTCATCGGCCAGGCCGTGCTGATCGCCGGGATCGTCACCGACGCGTTCACCCGGGGACTCGACCTCGGCGCGCTGCGCACCCCGCTGCTCCTGCTCGCCGCCACGGCCGCAGGGCGCGGCCTGGTGGCGTACCTCACCGAGCTGGCAGCGCACCGGTCGGCCGCCGCGGTGAAGTCCGAGCTGCGGCTGCGGCTGCTGGCCCACGCCGGGCGGCTGCCGGAGCGCGGCGGGCGGTCGACGGGCGAGCTGGCCACCCTCGCCACGCGCGGCGTCGACGCCCTGGACGGCTACTTCGCCCGCTACCTGCCGCAGCTGGGGCTCGCCGCCGTCGTGCCGGTCGCGGTGCTCGCGCGGATCGTCACCGACGACTGGGTGTCGGCGGCCACCATCGCCGCCACGCTGCCGCTGATCCCGCTGTTCATGGCCCTGATCGGCTGGGTCACCCAGGCCCACACCGACCGGCAGTGGCGGCAGCTGACGCGGCTCGGCGGCCACTTCCTCGACGTGGTCGGCGGGCTCGGCACGCTGAAGGTCTTCGGCCGCGCCAAGGCCCAGGCAGCCAACATCCGGGCGATCACGGACGACTACCGGCGCTCCACCCTGCGGACGCTGCGGATCGCGTTCCTCTCCTCCTTCGCCCTCGAACTGCTCGCCACGATCTCGGTCGCGCTGGTCGCGGTGAGCATCGGCATGCGCCTGGTGGCGGGCGAACTCGACCTCTACACCGGCCTCGTGGTGCTGATCCTGGCCCCGGAGGCGTACCTGCCGCTGCGGCAGGTCGGCGCGCAGTTCCACGCCGCGCAGGAGGGGCTGTCGGCCGCCGACGAGGTCTTCACGCTGCTGGAGACCGAGCCCCCGGCCACCGGTACGGCGCCGGTACCGGAGGGCGCGACCCTCACCCTCGACCGGCTGGCCGTCCGCTACCCGGGCCGGGACGCCGACGCGCTCGCCCCCGTCAGCCTGACGCTCGCGCCGGGCGAGACGGTCGCGCTGACCGGCCCCTCGGGCGGCGGCAAGTCCACGCTGCTGGCCGCGGTTCTCGGCCTGGTACGCCCCGCCGCGGGCCGCGTCCTGCTCGACGGCCGGGACCTCGCGGCATACGACCGGGCGGACTGGCACCGGCGCATCGCGTGGGTGCCCCAGCACCCGCACCTGTTCGCCGGGACGGTCGCGGACAACGTCCGCCTGGCCCGCCCCGACGCGGACGACCGGTCGGTGGCCGAGGCGCTGCGGCAGGCGGCGGCCGGTGATCTCGACCCGGCGCGGCGGCTGGGGGAGGGCGGCGCGGGGCTGTCCGCCGGTCAGCGCCGCCGGGTCGCGCTGGCCCGCGCGTTCCTCGCCGACCGGCCGGTCCTGCTGCTGGACGAGCCCACGGCGGCGCTCGACGGCGACACCGAGGCCGAGGTCGTCGCGGCGATCCGGCGGCTGGCGGCGGGCCGCACCACCGTGCTGGTCACCCACCGGCCCGCGCTGCTCGCCGCCGCCGATCGGGTGTTTCACGTGAAACCAACCCACCCCAACGGCCGCATACCCGGCGTTCCGGCCGACGCGGCGGCCCGTGGCGAGCCCCGCCCGGCCGCCCCGGCGGACCTGGACGGCACGGCAGACCCGGCACACCTGACAGCCGTGAGCGCCACCGAGGACGCGACCGCGCGGCCCACCTCGCCGCTGCGCCGGGTCCGCGCGGCGGGCGCCGCCCACGCGGGACGGCTCGGCCTGGCCGCCCTGCTGGGCGCGCTGGCGCTGGCGAGCGCCGTGGGCCTGATGGCCACCTCGGGCTGGCTGATCTCCCGCGCGTCGGAGCAGCCGCCCGTCCTCTATCTGCTGGTCGCCGTGACGGCGACCCGCGCGTTCGGCATCGGCCGCGCCGCGTTCCGCTACGCGGAGCGGCTGCTCAGCCATGACGCGGTGCTGCGCGTCCTCGCCGGGCTGCGCGTCACCGTCTACCGGCGGCTGGAGCGGCTGGCCCCCGCGGGCCTCGGCCGCACCCGGCGCGGCGACCTGCTCTCCCGGCTCGTCGCCGACGTGGACGCGCTCCAGGACTACTTCCTGCGCTGGCTGCTCCCGCTGGCGGGCGCGGTCACCGTCAGCGCCGCCGCCGTCCTGTTCACCGGCCGGCTGCTGCCCGCCGCAGGTGCCGTCCTCGCCGCCGGGCTGCTCGCGGCGGGCGCGGGCGTCCCCCTGCTGACCGGCCGCGTCGCCCGCCGGACGGAACGCCGCCTCGCCCCCGCGCGCGGCGAACTGGCCACGGCGACCGTGGACCTGCTCACCGGCACGGACGAGCTGACGGTCGCCGGCGCCCTGCCCGCGCGCCAGGCCGCCGTCGCCGCCGCCGACGGGCGCCTGACCCGGCTGGCGGCGCGCTCGGCCGCCGCCCAGGCCCTGGGCGGCGGGCTGCTGGCCCTGATCAGCGGGCTGACCGTCACGGCGGTCGCCTGGGCCGCCGTCCCCGCCGAGCCGGGCGTCTGGCTGGCGACGCTCGTCCTCACGCCCCTCGCCGCGTTCGAGGCGGTGGCGGGCCTGCCGCTCGCCGTCGCGTACCGGCAGCGGGCCCGCCGTTCGGCCGAACGCCTGCTGGACGTGCTCGACGCGCCCGCCCCCGTACGCGAGCCCGAGCAGCCGGCGCAGGCGCCCGACAGCCCGTTCCCCCTCACCGTGCGCGGCCTGTCCGCCCGGCACGCGGAGGCGTCCGTCCCGGCCCTGGACGGCGTGGACCTCGACCTCACCGCAGGCCGCCGCATCGCGGTCGTCGGCCCTTCCGGCGCGGGCAAGACCACGCTCGCCCACTGCCTGCTGCGCTTCCTCGACAGGACCGGCGGCAGCTACATCCTGGGCGGTACCGACGCCGCCGACCTGGACGGCGACGCCGTGCGCCGCCTCGTCGGCCTGTGCGCCCAGGACGCCCACCTCTTCGACAGCACCCTCAGGGAGAACCTCAGGCTCGCCGCCCCCGGCGCCGACGACGCCGCCCTGCGCGACGCGCTGGCCGCCGCCCGCCTCCTCGACTGGGTGGACGAACTGCCCGGCGGCCTCGACACCCCCGTCGGCGAACACGGCGCACGCCTCTCCGGCGGCCAGCGCCAGCGCCTCGCCCTGGCCCGCGCACTGCTCGCCGACTTCCCCGTCCTGATCCTGGACGAGCCGGCCGAGCACCTCGACCTGCCCACCGCCGACGCCCTGACCCACGACCTGCTGGCCGCCACGGAGGGCCGCGCCGCCCTGCTGATCACCCACCGCCTCACCGGACTCGACGCCGTGGACGAGGTGCTGGTCATGGACCGCGGCCGGATCGTCCAGCGCGGCCCGTACGCCGACCTGGCCACCGCCGAGGGGCCCTTCCGCCGCCTGCTGCTCCGCGAACGGGCGGCCGAGGCGGGGACACCCCCCACCGCCCCCGCCCGGGAAATCCCGACTTTCGCCCTGCTGTCCGATTGATTACGCTCGCTGTCATGCGGCAGCGGATACCGATCCCCAGGCTGCTCAGGGCCATGGAGTTCATCGGCGGCGACACCGAGCCCGCCGCCGTGCTCGACCACACGGTGCGGACCGCCGCCGAACTGACCGGCGCCCGGTACGCCGCCCTCGCCGTGCTCAACGAGGACGGCAACGGCATCGGCCACCTCGTCACCCACGGCACGGGCCCCTCCCCCGAACGGCTCGTCCGCGCCCTGCTCGACGGCACGTCCCCCCGTTCGCCCGGCATCCTGCACGTCCCCCTCCTGGTGCACGGCGCCAAGTTCGGCGCGCTCCAGGTCGCCGACCGCGCGGACGGCCGCCCGTTCACCGCCGAGGACCGGCAACTGCTGCGCATCCTGACGACCGAGGCGGGCATCGCGCTCGGCAACGCGCGGCTGCACGCCGCCGTCCGCACGCAGTCCCGCTGGATGGACAGCAGCCTCGAACTGTCCACCGCCCTGCTGGCCGACGAGGAGGCCGACGCCCTGACCGTCGTCGCCGAGCAGGCCCGCAGACTCGCCTCCGCCGCGACCGGCGCCGTACTCGAACCGACCGAGGACCGGGACCTCCGCGTCGTCGCCGCCAGCGCCGACGCGCCCCCCGAGCTGATCGGCACCGTCATCCCCGGCCACACCCTGGCCGTACGGCAGGTCCTGGCGGGCGAGCCGCTCGACATCGAGGACCCGGCGGGCGACCCCAGGATCGACGCCGACCGGGCGGCGATCGGGCTCGGCCCCGCCCTGCTGCTGCCCCTGGCGAGCGACGGGACCGTCCTCGGCGCCCTCGCCCTCACCCGCACGCCGGGCGCGCCGCCGTTCAGCGTGCCGGAACGCGCGATGACCACCCAGTTCGCCCAGCAGGCCGCGCTCGCGCTGCTGCTCGCCCGCGCCCGCCGCGACCGCGAGCAGCTGGCCGTGCTGGAGGACCGCAACCGCATCGCGCGCGACCTGCACGACCTCGTGATCCAGCGGCTGTTCGCCGTCGGCATGGTGCTGGAGGGCGCGGGGCGCGCCGTGCCCGAGGCCGCCGACCGCCTGGAGACCGCGATCCGGGAGCTGGACGCCACGATCCAGGAGATCCGCACCGCGATCTTCGCCCTCCAGCAGTCGCCCGACGAGACGCCGAGCGGGCTGCGCACCCGCGTCCTGCGCGAGACGGGTGCGGCGGCCGAGACCCTGGGCTTCGCCCCCTCGGTGTCCTTCGCGGGCCCGGTCGACGCCCTGGTCCCCGCCCCGGTGGAGGCGCAGCTGATCGCGGCGCTGCGCGAGGGCCTGTCCAACGCCGCCCGGCACGCCCGCGCGTCCCGGGTGGACGTGACGGTCGACGCGATCGCCCCACTGCCGGACGACCGGCCCGCAGTGACCCTCACGGTCACCGACGACGGCGTGGGCATCGCGCCGGAGCAGAAACGCCGCAGCGGCCTGCGGAACCTGCGGGACCGCGCCCTCACCCTCGGCGGTGACGCGTGGGTCGCCGCGGGACCCGACGGCAGGGGCACGACCCTCACATGGCGGGTCCCCCGGTGACCGGATAGCGTCCCCGTCATGGCGGGACGGACAGTGGTGATCAGCGGCGGCGGGACCGGCATCGGCCTGGCCACGGCACACGCCTTCGCCCGTGAAGGCGACTCGTGCGTCCTCGTCGGCCGCAGGGCCGGCACGCTCTCCCGCGCGGCGGAGTCGGTGGACGGCGCGGTCGCCTGCCCGGCCGACCTCGGCGGTCCCGAGGGCGCGGCGCGGGTGGCGGCGTTCGTCGCGGACAGGTTCGGCGCCGTGGACGCGCTGGTGCACGCGGCGGGCGGCAGCGGTGCCCTGGAGCCGGGGCCAGGGGCGGACGCCGACGCGCTGACCAGGACGGCCCACGCCTGGACGACGGCCTTCCGCGGCAACGTCCTGACCGCCGTCCTGCTGACCGAGGCGCTGAAGGACCGGCTCGCGTCCCCGGGCGGGCGGGTCCTGTTCGTCTCCTCGATCGCCGCCTTCCGCGGCAGCGGCAGCGCCGCCTACGCGGGCGCGAAGGCGGCGCTGCACCCGTACGCGCTGGCACTCGCCGCCGAGCTGGGGCCGCGCGGCGTGACGGTGAACGTGGTGGCGCCCGGCTATGTCGAGGACACCGGGTTCTTCGGCGAGAGCATGCCGCCGGAGCGGCGGGCGCAGCGGATCGGGGAGACGCTGGACGGCCGCGCGGGGCATCCGGGCGATGTCGCGCAGACGCTGCACTGGCTGGCCTCGCACGCCGCGTCGCACGTCACGGCGCAGGTGATCCGCGTGGACGGCGGCGCGTTCCCCGGCCGCTGACCACGGCACCGCGCACAGGTGGCGGACCGGTGCCGTGCGGCACGGGCCGCGCCTCCACCCCCACCAGGCGTTCCTCGTCAGCGCGCGCCCACCCGGCACTCACCGCGCTGCTGGAGCCGGTGGTCCACCGGCAGCGCGCCGGCTCGGGTGGGCTGCCAGGGACCGGGCCGTCCCTCGTGGGTGTGTACCGGGTCGTCGGCTTCTCCCCCGACAGGGCGGGGAACGCCGGGCGGGCGACATCCCGCTCCTACCGGGCGGCGTCATCCGGGCGCTCTGCAACTCCGTCACCCGTGACGTCCGCAGCCACCGCCCGGACGGGTGCCCTGGCATTCCTGGCACTGGCCCGGCCGAGGCAGGGCTCCTGGCGGGAGTTCGCCGACTGGACGACGACGAACGGGGCGGCCGGACCCGCCCGTTGTCCCCTTCCGTGCGCGACTCCCTGGCGGACCGGCAAGGCGGTGTCCCGTCCCGCCTGGGTGAGAGGAGGCAAGAGCGGCCCCGCAGCGGCACCCGCCCGCCGTCACGCCGCCCGCCGTCACGCCGTCAGCCGCACCGGTTCCTCCGGCAGCGCGCTCCCCGGCTGCGCGGGCAGGGGCGGCCGGCCCCCGGCGTCCGTACCGCCGTCCCCGCCGCCGGGGCGGCCCTGCCGCCGCGCCAGCGGCACCAGGCAGCCGACCACCGCGCCCGCGCAGCCGCCGACGGCCGCGGAGACCACCGGCCGGGGCGTCACCGGCTCCGCCGGGGCGACGGCCTCCGCGATCTGCCGCACGTCGGTCCCCGTCGCCTCCGCCGCCGCGTCCGCGTAGCGGGCCAGCGCACGCGCCACCGCGTTGGCCGCCCGCGCCGCGTCCCGCGCGTCGGGGGCGCGGCCCGTGATCTCGATGACCGGCGCGTCCGGCGAGGTGACGGCGCTGACCCGCCCCCGCAGCACGACGGTGTCCACCCCGGCGTCGGTGTGGGCGGTGCGCAGCACGGCGTCGCTCGTCGCGATGCGCCCGTAGGACTGGGCGATCCCGACCGCCTCGGCGTGCTCGGTGCCCTCGGCCGCCGCGACCACGGCGAAGCCGCTCGCCGCGTACTCCCGCTCTGTCACCGCCGCGTACGACGCCCCCGCCGCGACCCCGAGCAGCAGGCCGAACGCCGGGGCGGTCCACGGCCTGCCACGGCCGGGCAGGCGCCGCGCCGCCTTCCGCGCCCGCTCCACGGCGCCGAGCCACACGAGACCGGCCCACAGGGGCAGCAGCGGGAGCGCGGACGCCAGTCTCCCCTTCACCGCCTTCACCGCCTTCACCGCCGGCTCACCCCCGCGTAGACGGTCAGCAGCCGGTCGGCGGCGTGGTCGATGTCGTAGCGGTGCACGGCGGCCGGGACCGGCAGCCGGCGTACGCCGAGCCCCAGCTCGGTCCGCAGCGCGCGGGCCAGTTCGGCGGCCCCCGCCCCGACCCGCCGCGCACCCGGCGCCTCCTGCCGCGGCAGTTCGTCCACCGCGGGGCAGCTCACGTGCAGGACCGGCAGCCCCGCCGCGAGCGCTTCGAGCACCGCCAGGCCGAACGTCTCCTCCGTCGAGGGCGACACGAACACGTCGGCCGCCGACAGCAGCCCCGGCACGTCGGGCCACTCGCCGGTCACGACCATCCGGTCCGCCACGCCGAGCCGCCGCGCCAGCGCCAGCAGCGCCTCACGCTCGGGCCCGTCCCCGGCGAGCACCAGCCACGCGTCCGGCGGCAGCGCGGCCAGCGCCCGCACCAGCGTCGCGAAGCCCTTGCCCGGCACGAGCCGCCCCACCCCCGCCACCACGACGGTCCCGGGCGGCACGCCGAGCCGCTCCCGTACGGCGGCGCGCGCGGCCGGGTCGTAGTGGAAGCGCGCGGCCTCGATGCCGTTGGGCACCACGTGGATGCGGCCCGGCGGCACGCCCCACGCGCGCAGCCGCCCGGCGACGGCGGCGGAGACGGCGACGGTCGCGGAGCCGAGGCGTTCGCTGGCCAGGTAGAGCGCGCGCGTGCCCTGGGTGAGCGGGCGGCCCTCGATGCGGCGTTCGCCGAGCGAGTGCTCGGTGGCGACGACGGCGCGCACCCCGGCGAGCCGGGCGGCGAGGCGCCCGTAGACGCAGGCGCGGTAGAGGTGGGTGTGGACGATGTCGTAGCGGCCGTCGCGGATGAGCCGGGTGAGGCGGGGCAGCGCGGACATGTCGCGGTTGCCGCGCATGCCGAGGTGGGTGACGCGGATGCCGTCGGCGCGCAGGTCGCGGGCGACGGGGCCCGGGTTGGTGAGGGTGACGACGTCGCAGGGGAACGGGATGCGGCGCAGCAGGGCGCGCAACTGCCGCTCGGCCCCGCCGACGCCGAGCCCGGTGATGATGTGCAGACCGCGTCTCACCGCGTGCCACCGCCCGCCGGGGTCGGTTCGAGGCGGACGGCCCGGCGGCGGATCGGGTGCAGCCAGTGCTTGATGCGCAGGCGCCGCGCCGAGTCGGACTCGCCGACGTGCACGCGCGGCAGGGCCCAGCGGCCGGTGAGCGCGCCGGGACTGATGGCGCAGGCGTACGCGTACCCGGCGTCCCGTACGGCGTCGGCGACGCGCTGGTCCACGGCGCCGTAGGGGTAGCAGAAGCCGGGCACGTCGGCGCCGGTGATGTCGCGCAGCAGGGCGCGGCTGTGGCGGATCTCGTGCTCCAGCTCGTCGTCGGGGAGGGCGGGCAGGGAGGCGTGGGCGAGGCCGTGGGAGCCGATCTCCATCCCGGCCTCGGCGGCGGCGCGGATGCCGTCGGCGTTGAGGAGGCGTTTGCGGGGGCCTTCGGCGTCCCAGGCGTTGCTGCCGCCGAGCCGTCCGGGGAGGACGAAGACGGTGGCCGTGCAGCCGTGGCCGCGCAGCAGGGGGACGGCGTAGTCGAGGAAGTCGCGGTAGCCGTCGTCGAAGGTGAGGCCGACGAGGCGGTCGGCGCGCCCTGCGGCGCGGGCGCGCAGCAGGTGGCTCATGGAGACGCCGCGCAGTCCGCGCCGCCGTAGCCAGACGAGTTGTTCGCGCAGACGGTCCGGGGTGATGGTGATGCGGTACGGGTCGGACTCGGCGTAGTCGACGGAGTGGTACATCAGCACCCACAGCGGGGTGTGCTGGGCGTCAGCGGGCATGCGCGAACCTTTGCTTGAGTGCGGAGACGAGCAGTGCCGCCTCGGGCACGCGCAGGGCGTGGGCGGCGACGGCGAACACGGCGGGTACGACGAGCAGTCCCGCGGCGGCAGCGGGCAGCGGTGCGGCGGCGGGGCCTGGCAGGGCGGCCAGGGTGAGGCCGGCGCCCGTGGCCAGCGTGGCGGCCAGGGTGAGGCGTAGCAGGGTGCCGAGGACACGGCGGGTGTCGATGGGGATGGCGCGGCGGGCCAGGCCGTGCAGCAGGAGCAGCGCGGTGAGGGTGATGCCCGCGGCGTTGGCTGCGGCGATACCGGGCGCGCCCCAGTGGGGGACGGCCAGCAGTCCGCCCGCCACAGTGACGAGCAGCCCGGGGACCATCGCGGCCAGCGGGAACCAGGCGGGGCGCGCGGTGGAGAAGAACGGGCGTACCAGCGCGCCCGTCAGCGCGTGGCCGAGCAGCCCGAGGCCGTACACGCGCATCACGCGGGCGGTGGCGTCCGTCGCCTCGGCGTCGAAGGCCCCGCGCTGGAAGAGGAGCCCGGTGATCTGCGGGGCGTACGCGACGACGTAGGCCGCGCCGAGCAGCACGACGACCCCCGCGAGGGCGAGGTCGCGCTCGACGCGCCGCCTGGCGTTCTCCGTGTCGCCCTCGGCCAGCGCGCGGGCGACCAGCGGCAGGGTGACGGTGCAGACCATCAGGGACAGCACCATCGGGATCTGGGCGACCTTCTGCGCGTAGTTGAGGTGCGAGATGGCACCGGCGGGCAGCCCGGACGCGAGGAAGCGCTCGGCCAGCACCTGCGCCTGCCGCCCCACGGCGAAGAGCGCCACCGGCGCGATCACGGCGAACGCGACGGGCACGCCGCCCCCCGCGCCCGTGGCGGCCCGCCGGGCGGACGGGCGGGGCAGCAGGCGGAGGAAGAAGGGCAGTTGCAGCAGGACCATCAGCGTCCCCCCGGCGGCCACCCCGGCGGCGGCGGCCCGTACGCCCCACAGGCTGTGGAAGGTGAGCGCGGCCGCGATGATCCCGGCGTTGTAGGCGACGTAGATGGCGGCGGGGGGCAGGAAGCGGCGGTGGGCGCGCAGGGCGGCGCTGAAGTACCCGGCGACGCCGAACGTCAGCACGCTCAGCGCGGTCAGCCGCGTGCAGTCCACGGCCAGCGCGGGGTCGGCCAGCCCCGGCGCCAGCAGCCCTACGAGCAGCGGCGCCCCGGCCAGCAGCGCCGCGCAGGCCCCGGCGAGCACCGCGAGCAGCCGGGGGAGCGTGCCCGCGACCAGCCCGCGTACGGCGCCGCCGCCCCGCGCCAGCGCCAGGCTGAACGCGGGTACCAGCACCAGCGCCATCGCCTCCTCGATCAGCAGCGTCGAGGCGAACTCGGGGACGGTCCAGGCGACGAGGAACGCGTCGGTCGCACCGTCCGCGCCGAAGAGGTGGGCGACGATCTGGTCGCGCAGCAGCCCGCACAGCGCACCGGCCGCCGTCAGCAGCGCGGTGACGGTGGCGGCGCGGGCGACGAACCGTTCCGCCCGCGCCGGGGCGGCCTCCGCCGTCTCCCGCGCGGGCGCGTCCAGCAGCCCGGTCATGCCCGGACGCCCCGCTCCGTCGCTCCCACCGGTCCCGCCGACCAGCGGGCGGCGAGGCCGAACGCGACGGCGGTCAGCACCGTCGTCGGCCCGCCGGTGTCGCCGTACAGGAAGTGCACCAGCTGCCACACCAGAAGCCCCGTGCCGAGCAGCCCGCCCACCGCGATGCCCTGGCGCCACAGCCGCGCCACCCCGGCCGTCAGCAGTGCCGCCCAGGCACCGATCAGGACGGTCGCGCCCAGCAGACCCTGCTCGCTGAGGACCAGCAGGTACATGTTGTGCGGTGAGAGCAGTTCCTGCCGGGCGAACTCCTGCCCGGCGCCCGCCGTGTCACTGCCTCCCGACAGCGCCACCGACGCATGCGTGTCCCGCAGACCGGCGAAACCCTTCGGCCCGACCCCTGTCCACGGCTCGTCCCGCCACATCCCCAGCGCCGCGTCCCACATCGCATACCGGTCGATCACCGACTGGTCGGGCGTGCCCGCCACATCACCGATACTGCTGAGCCGTTCCCCCACCATCCCCGACCCGAGCGCCGCGCCCCCGCCGAGCAGCACCACCGCGCCGAGCCCCGCCAGCAACACCCGCCGCATGCGCCGCCCGCCCAGAAACGCGGCCAGCAGCACCACCGCGAGCACCGCCACGGCCGTCGCGAGCCACGCCCCCCGGCTGAACGACACCGTCAGCGGCGCCGCGAGCACCCCCGCGCACCCGAACGCGACTGCCCGCCACCGGTACGACGCGCCCGGTGCCGGTGCCAGCGCCAGGCACAGGGCGGCGACGAGCCCGTACGCCACGACCGTCGCCATGCTCATCACGTTCTGCGGCCCGAACGTCCCGACCGCCCGCACGTTCTGCCCCATGTACGACGCCCCGGTGCCCGTCGCGTACTGCCACGTCCCCACCGCCCCCTGCACCAGCGCCACCACCACGACCGCCCACGCCACGGCCCGCACATCCCGCGCGTCACGCAGCAGCACCACCACCGCGAGCGGCACCAGCACGAACGTCTGGAGCAGCCGCACGAAGCCGGGCACGCTCCCGCCCGGGTCACCCGACGCGACCGTGACCACCGCGAACGCCACAGCGGGCGCCCCCAGCACCAGCACCGCCACACGCCCGAGCCGCGGGCCCTCCCCCCGCAGCAGCAGCGCCCCGCACGCACCGACCAGCACCACGGACGCGACATCGGCGGCCGCGACCTGCCCGCCGCCGACGTTCCACCGCCCGCCGGGCACCGCGAGCAGCAGGACGGTCGCCAGCAGCGGCGCGAGCCGCCGGTACGCGCCGGAGCGGACGGCGGCGACCGCCGGAGCCGCGCTGCTCAGGAGGACCGCCATCAGCTGCCCCCGGCCCTGAAGCACGCAGCCGTGGTGCGCAGCATGATCCGCACGTCCTGCCACAGCGACCAGGTCTCGATGTACAGGTTGTCGAAGCGCGTGCGGTCCTCGATGGACGACGCCGCGCCCCGCGCCCCGCTGATCTGGGCGAGCCCGGTCATGCCGGCGGGCATCCTGAGCCGCTCGGCGTAGCCGGGGTACGCGCGGCTGAAGCGCTCGGTGAAGTGCGGGCGTTCGGGGCGGGGGCCGACGAGGCTCATGTCGCCGCGCAGGACGTTCCACAGCTGGGGGAGTTCGTCCAGGGAGCTGCGCCGCAGCAGCCGCCCCACCGGCGAGACGCGCGGGTCGTCGGCGATGGACCAGCGGGTGGCGGCCTCCCGTTCGTCGGCGGGCCGCAGGGTGCGGAACTTCAGCATCACGAAGCGCTGCCCGTCCTGGCCCACGCGCTCCTGCCGGAAGAGGACGCCCGGCCCGTCCGCGACGCGCACGGCGAGGGCGCACGCGAGCATCAGCGGGGCCGTCAGCGCCAGCGCGGTGGCGGCGACCGCGATGTCCAGGGCGCGCTTCATGAGGCGCCCCGGCCCGTACTCGCGGGGCGGGTCGACGCGGCGGCAGGGGAAGCCCAGGAGGTTCCCGGCCGCGCCGCGCGCGGTCAGCGGCTCGGCGACCACCTGCCAGACGACGCATCCCCTGGCCCAGAAGAGCCGCAGCAGTTCCGGGCGTGGGGGTTGGATGAACACTGCGTCGCGCACAGTGTTCTGGATCACAGCGCGGACGACATCGCCCGGCGTTCCCAGTACGGGCAGCGGGGCGACGGTGGGCAGTCTGCGCGGTACGGGGCCGACGAGTCCCACGGGCCGCAGCCCGTACTCCGGCTGCCGCACCAGCCCCGCCGCGACGCGCTGCCCCAGCGGCCCGGTCCCCACGACCAGCGTCGAACGCGGCCTGCGCCGCGCGGACCGCCGGTACGCGGCGTGCACCACCCCGCGCCCGGCAGCGGCCGACAGTCCGTGCCCGGCCACCAGCGCGGCCATCGCCGGCAGCGGCAGCGCAGCGCCCGTCACGGCATCGGCGACACACCAGGCGACCGCACCGTGCCCGAACAGCCGGGGACACTCCTCCAGCGCACCGGCCCCCAGCACCGGCCGGTACAGCGCGGCGGCGTTCCACGCGTTCAGCGCCAACAGCAGCGCCGCCCCCAGCAGCAGCACCACAGACGCGCGCACCCCCGGCCCGAGCAGCCCGGCGGGCAGCGCCCAGCCCGCCGTCCCCAGCACGGCGCCCACATCCGCGACGGCCAGTCTGCGGCCCGTGCGGGACGGCCCCCCGCGCCGCGCCGTTCCCGCGCCACCCGCCGCGACGGGCGCGGCGGGCGGTTCGCGCGGCGGCTCGACGACGACGGCGGGGCTGCGCGTCGTCCCTTCGACGGTCATCGCCGCAGGTACTCCTTCGCCTCCGGCGCGCGCGGTGGCACCACGGTGGTCAGCTCGCGGTACAGCCGCACGCACGCGGCGGCGGTGTGCCGTACGTCGTGCGCCGCCCGTACGTGCCCGGCCGCCTCGTCGCCGAGCCGCCGCCGCAGATGCGCGTCGCCCAGCAGCGCGGCCAGCGCGAGCGCCAGGGCGCCGGGCACCTCGGGCCGCACCAGGCAGCGCTCCCGGTGCCCGGCCGGGAGGCACTCGCCGGCGCCGCCCACGTCGGTCAGCACCACGGGCCGCCCCACCGCCATCGCCTCCAGCGGCGCCAGCGCCATGCCCTCCCAGCGCGACGGCTGGACGACCACGTCGGCCGCCGCGTACCAGGGGAGCACGTCGTCCGAGTGGCCCGCGAGCAGGACGCCAGGTCCGGCGGCGCGGCGCAGCGCGTCCCGTTCAGGACCGTCGCCGACCAGCGCGAGGCGCGCGCCCGGCACACGCGCGGCGACCTCGGGCCACGCCCGCAGCAGCAGGTCCTGCCCCTTCTGCCGGGTCAGTCGCCCGACGCAGACGACGAGCGGCGCGCGCTGCGGCAGCGCGTGGACCGCCGAGAGCGCCGCCCGCGCCTGCCGCCGCGCGACACCGCCCGCGCGCGGGAAACGGTCGGTCTCCACCCCGTTCGGCACCACGGTGTACCGCCCCCGCACACCCGCCCGCTGCCCCTCCTCGCGCTCCGCCTCGCTGACGCACAGCAGGCTCGCGGTCCAGCGCGCCGCGTACCGCTCCCAGCGCCGCGCCCACGCCGCCGTGGGCCCGCCGACGGCCTGGAACGACCAGGCGTGCGGCTGGTGGACGGTCGGGACGCGGCCGCGCAGCGCCAGCCGCCCGGCGAGCCCGGCCTTGGCGCTGTGCAGGTGGACGACGTCGGGGCGCAGCTTCCGCAGCGCGCGGGCGGCGCAGTGGACCTCCCACGGGAGGTCGGGCCCCGGGGCGCGGCCCGCGAGCCACAGCCGCGTCTCGGCCCCGGCCGCCTCGGCGGCGCGCATGAGCCGCCCGTCGGACGGGCACAGGACGACGGCCCGCAGCCCCGCCTCGGTCTGCGCCCGTACGAGGTCGGTGACGACCCGGGCGACGCCGCCCTCGACGGGCTGGACGAGGTGGGCGACGGTCAGTGCGCGCGGGCCGCCGCGCGCGGCGTCGGTGGGGGACACGCGGCTCTCCGGGGTCAGGAGCGGACGGCGGCCTGGAGGAAGACGGCGCCGAGGTGGTATCTGTCCCGCCCGCCGCCGAGGCCGACGCCGAGGCCGTCCGCGCCGTCGGTCAGGGCGTGCGAGATGTCGAGGACGTCGGCGTCGTAGCCGAGGGTGTGGGCATACGCGGGGGTCCTGGCCGTCCGCGGGTCGCCGAGGTCGCTGACGGTGCCGTTCAGGACGTCCCCCGCGGGGTTGGCCGCGTCGGCGAGCGGGGTGGCGGGGCCGCCGGGGACGCGGACCGTGACCTGGTCGCCGTCCACGCCGCGGTCCCCGCCTCCGGCGACCAGGCCGAGGCGTCCGTCCGCGCCGGCGGGGATGTCGAGGCCGTCGGCGGCGAGGCTCAGCTCGCGGCCCTGGCCGACCGTCTCCAGGCCGTCCCACAGGACCAGCTCGCGCAGCGGCTCGTCGGGGTTCTCGTAGGCGACGACCAGCGTCCAGCCGCCCCAGCCGCCCTCGGGCGAGTGGCCGCCCGCGGTGTTGATCTGGCCGACGGTCCACGCGCCTGGCTGCGCGGAGCGGACGAGCGCGGTCACGTCGGCCGAGGCGGAGAAGACGGAGTCCTCGCCCGAGTCGTGCTGGCCGACCGGGGAGTCGGCGAGGACTTCCTTGTAGCGGCCGCCGGGCTCGGCGAGGAGGATTCTGCCGTTGTCGGCGGAGGGCTTCAGTTCGCCGACGCGGATATTCGCGCTCCAGTAGAGCCGCGCGTAGCTGACGCGCGATCCGGGCGGGAGCCGGAGTTCCGCGCTGCTGGAGTTGTACGTGTTGGCGTCGTCGTCCGTGTCGATGTACGCCATGGCGTACTGGCCGGAACGCGCGGTCCCACCCGCCTGCGCGTCCGCGCAGTCGGGGGCCCCGTCGTCGGCGGCCGTACCGCAGGTGATCACCGCGTTGGCGGCTCGCGCGAAGCCGCCGTGCTGCACGGCGCGGAAGCGTTCGGCGAACGGTGCGGGCGGCCCGTCACCTGGCGCGGCGACCGCCGTGGGCACCGCCGCGCACAGCAGCGCGAAAACCGAGAGGAGGTACAACGCGATCCGCTTCATGGCACAACTCCAGATCTCTCTCCGGCAGGCGTGGAAAACCATGACAGAGAACAAAAGCGAAATCACGTAAAACGCGCGGCGGCGAACACACAAGGTCATTCTGAGATTTTCATATGAACGGGCTTTATGTTTATCGAGCCCCGCGGCTCTCCCGCACCCGCCCGACGGCCCGGCACCCCCGCCCGACCCGGAGCGCACCCCCGCCCCCGAGGTGAGACGCCTCACACCTCACCGGCCGGCGTGCCCGCGCGCGACCCGCCCGCCCGAACTCGCCCACGCAAAAGGGTCCTCACCCCGTCTCCGGAGCAAGGACCCTGATCACTGGTGCGCGAGGGGGGAGTTGAACCCCCACGCCCTTTCGGGCACTGGAACCTGAATCCAGCGCGTCTGCCTATTCCGCCACCCGCGCATGTGCACCACCGGCGCCTCGTCCTCCGGTCCAAGTGACCGGCGAGCCGCCGACATCCAGAAGGCTAACACGCATCCGCAGGCCGCCTCACCCTCGTATCCGCCGCCCCGGCCCCAGGAGCCGCCTCCGCTCCGCCCCCTCCGCATTCCCTCCCCGCATGCGCGACACTGTTGCTTGCTCCCCCCTTACGATCCGGGGGTGGGGCGGTGCGTGCAGGGGAACCAGCTGATCGTCCCGCGCGTGGATACGATCGGTAAGCACTACCGCTTCAGGCGCGCGCCCGGGACATCGGAGGAGGAGGTGCACACATGGGAGTACTGAAGCGCTTCGAGCAGCGTCTTGAAGGCCTCGTCAACGGCACCTTCGCGAAGGTCTTCAAGTCCGAGGTGCAGCCGGTGGAGATCGCCGGCGCCCTGCAACGCGAGTGCGACAACAACGCGACCATCTGGAACCGCGAACGGACCGTGGTCCCCAACGACTTCATCGTCGAGCTGAGCGGCGGCGACTACCAGCGCCTCGCGCCCTTCGCCGGCCGCCTCGGCGAGGAACTCGCGGGCATGGTCCGCGACTACGCCGCCCAGCAGCGGTACACGTTCATGGGCGACATCAGGGTGCACCTGGAGAAGGCCGAGTCCCTCGACACCGGCCTCTACCGCATCCGCAGCCGCACGCTGGCCGCCTCCTCCGGCCCCGGCTACGACAGCGGCGCCGCCCCCCGCCCACCGGCGTACACACCGCCCCCCGAGCCCGCCGGCTACCCGCCGCGCCCCCCGTCCGCGCCCCCCGCCTCCCCGCCGTACGGGCAGCCGCCCGCCCGGGGACGCGTCCGCCGCTGGATCGAGATCAACGGGACACGCCACCAGTTCGCGCGCCCGACCCTCGTCATCGGCCGCAGCACCGAGGCGGACGTGCGCATCGACGACCCCGGCGTCTCACGCCGCCACTGCGAGATCCAGGCCACCGACCCGCCCTCCGTACGGGACCTCGGGTCCACGAACGGGATCGTGGTGGACGGCCAGCACACCAAACGCGCTACGCTCCGCGACGGCTCGCGCATCGTCGTGGGCAGCACCACAGTCATCTACCGGCAAGCCGAAGGGTAAGCGGGGGGCAATGTCAGAGCTGACCCTGACGGTCATGAGGCTGGGCTTCCTGGCCGTCCTGTGGCTGTTCGTGATCGTCGCCGTGCAGGTCATCCGCAGCGACCTGTTCGGCACCCGGGTCACCCAGCGGCCCGTCGCCCGCCGCGCGGAGCCGCAGCAGGCGGCGCCGCAGCGCAGGGGGGACCGCGGCCGGCCCCCGGCCCAGGACCGCGGCCGGGGCAAGTCCCGCCGCGGCGCCCCCACGAAACTCGTGATCACCGAAGGTTCCCTGGCCGGAACCACTGTCGCACTCCAGGGGCAGACGATTACGCTCGGCCGGGCACACGACTCGACCATCGTGCTGGACGACGACTACGCCTCCGGGCGTCACGCGAGGATCTACCCCGACCGTGACGGCCAGTGGATCGTCGAGGACCTCGGCTCGACCAACGGCACCTACCTGGACCGCGGGCGGCTGACCACCCCGGTCCCCATCCCGCCCGGCGCGCCGATCCGCATCGGCAAGACGGTCATCGAGCTGCGGAAGTAGGTCCGACCCATGACGACCGGAGGGTGGGAGAGGCGCGCATGAGCCTGTCACTGAGATTCGCGGCCGGCTCCCACACCGGGATGATCCGCGAGCACAACGAGGACTCGGGGTACGCGGGCCCGCGCCTGCTCGCCATCGCGGACGGCATGGGGGGCCAGGCGGCCGGCGAGGTCGCCAGCAGCGAGGTCATCTCCACCCTCGTGCAGCTCGACGACGACATCCCGGGCTCGGACATCCTCACCTCGCTCGACGCCTCCGTGCAGCGCGCCAACAACCAGCTGCGCTCGATGGTCGCCGACGACCCCCGCCTCGACGGCATGGGCACCACGCTGACCGCCCTCCTGTGGACCGGCCAGCGCCTCGGCCTCGTGCACGTCGGCGACTCCCGCGCGTACCTCCTGCGCGGCGGCGAGCTGACGCAGATCACACAGGACCACACCTGGGTGCAGCGCCTCGTCGACGAGGGCCGCATCACCGAGGAGGAGGCGACGACGCACCCGCAGCGCTCGCTGCTGATGCGGGCGCTGGGCAGCGCCGACCACATCGAGGCCGACCTGTCGATCCGCGAGGTGCGCGCCGGGGACCGCTACCTGCTCTGCTCCGACGGCCTGTCCGGCGTCGTGAGCGCGGAGACCATGCGGGACACCCTCGACGCGTTCCACACCCCCGAGGACACCGTCCGCGAGCTGATCGAGCTGGCGCTGCGCGGCGGCGGCCCGGACAACGTCACGTGCATCGTCGCGGACGTCCTCGACACCGACACCCAGGTCGGCGACACCCTGGCCCGCCAGCTGCACGACGCCCCGCAGATCGTCGGCGCCGTCGCCGAGGCGCAGCAGGCCCAGCGCGCGCAGGCGACGCAGCAGACCCCCGCGTCCCGGGCCGCCGAACTGGCGCGCCCGCCCCAGGCACCGCCCGCACCGGGGCAGGGCCCGGCGACCGGTGTCTTCGGCGCGTTCACCGACGACGAGTACGTCTCCCAGCGCCCCGGGGGCCGCCGCGCCCTCAAGCGGACCGCGCTCATCGTGCTGATCCTCGCGGTCGTCGCGGGCGGCGCGTACGCCGGCTACCGCTGGACGCAGACGCAGTACTACGTCGGCACGAACGGCGACCACGTCGCGCTCTACCAGGGCCTGAGCCAGGGCATCGGCCCCCTCAGCCTCAACAGCGTGAAGCAGGACCACCCGGAGATCGAGCTGGAGTTCCTGCCGCCCTACCAGCGCAGCCAGCTGGAGGGCAGCATCTCGGCGAACGGCCTCGGCGACGCCGAGGACACCATCGCCGAGCTGGCCGAGCAGGCCGAGGCCTGCCGGCTGCTCGCCGACCAGCGTGCGGCGGAGTCGGCCCCCGAGGACGACACCACCGACCACGCCCCGGCATCGCCGTCCCTCAGCAAGCGACAGCAGGAGCTGGCACGCCAGTGCACCTCGGCATAGCGCCCCGCCCCCGAGCCGACCCAGAGACCAGGCCATGAGCAGCACCAGCAACACCACAGTCTCCACCGGCGGCCTCCCGAGCCGCCGGAACACCGAGCTGGCGATGCTCGTGTTCGCCGTGCTCGTCCCCGTGCTGGCGTACGCGAACGTCGGCCTGGCCAAGGACGGCAGCCTCCCGGCGGGCATGGCGGGCTACGGCCTCGGCCTGGGCCTGCTGGCGGGCGTGACGCACCTGGTGGTGCGCCGCTGGGCGCCGTACGCGGACCCGCTGATGCTGCCGATCGCGGTGCTGCTCAACGGGCTGGGGCTCGTCCTGATCTGGCGCCTGGACCAGGAGCCGTCGATCACGACGCCCGCGCTCGGCGGGGCGATGGCGCCGAACCAGCTGATGTGGTCGGCGGTGGGCGTCGCCCTGTTCCTCGTGGTGCTCCTGGTGCTGAAGGACCACCGCATCCTCCAGCGCTACACCTACATCTCCATGGTCGTCGCGCTGGTCCTGCTGATCTTGCCTCTGGTCCCGGGGCTCGGCCGGAACGTGAACGGCGCGCGCATCTGGGTCTCGCTGCCAGGGGTCGGCTCGCTCCAGCCCGCCGAGTTCGCGAAGATCGTGATCGCCGTCTTCTTCGCGGGCTACCTGATGGTGAAGCGGGACGCGCTGGCCCTCGCCAGCCGCCGCGTGCTCGGGCTCTACCTGCCGCGCGGCCGCGACCTCGGTCCGATCCTGGTGATCTGGGGCATCAGCCTGATGATCCTGATCTTCGAGACCGACCTGGGCACCTCGCTGCTGTTCTTCGGCGTCTTCGTGATCATGCTGTACGTGGCGACGGAGCGGACGAGCTGGATCGTCTTCGGTCTGCTGCTGTCAGCGGGCGGCGCCGTCTTCGTGGCGAGCTTCAACGCGCACGTCGGCGAGCGGGTGGACCTGTGGCTGGACCCGCTGGGTTACGAGGAGGGCCGCGTCACCGAGACAGCGCAGGCCATGTTCTCCTTCGGCTCGGGCGGCCTGCTCGGCTCCGGCCTCGGCCAGGGCTACAGCCGGCTGATCTCGGGCATCGCGCCCAAGAGCGACTACATCCTCGCCACCGTCGGCGAGGAGCTGGGCCTGGCCGGTCTGATGGCGGTCATCCTGCTCTACGCGCTGCTGATCGAACGGGGCTTCCGCACGGCGCTCGCCGCCCGCGACCCGTTCGGCAAGCTGCTGGCCGTCGGCCTCACGGGCGTCTTCGCGCTCCAGACCTTCGTGGTGGCGGGCGGCGTGCTCGGCGTGATCCCGCTGACCGGTATGACCATGCCGTTCCTGGCGCAGGGCGGTTCGTCCGTCATCGCGAACTGGGCGCTTATCGCCCTCCTACTGCGCATCAGCGACACTGCCCGCAGGCCCGCGCCGGCCCCGGCACCCTCCCTCGACGCGGAAGAGACTCAGGTGGTCCGAGCATGAACAAACCGATGCGCCGGGTCGCGATCTTCTCCGGCCTCCTGATCCTCGCGCTGCTCGCGCGCGCGAACTGGGTGCAGTTCGTCCAGGCCGACGAGTTGTCCAGCCACAAGGACAACCGCCGTGTGCTCATCGAGCGTTTCGCCCAGCCGCGCGGCGACATCATCGTGGACGGCGAGCCGATCACCGGCTCGGCCGAGACGGACAGTGACGACTTCCGCTACCAGCGGACGTACACCGACGGGCCCATGTGGGCGCCCGTCACCGGTGCCGCTCGCCTCTTCGAGGAGAACAGCACGATGCTGGAGGGCGTCGAGGACGACTTCCTGACGGGCGACGACGACCGCCTGTTCTTCAACAACACCATCGACATGCTCACCGGTGAGGACGAACGCGGCGGCAACGTCGTGACGACCCTCAACACCGCCGCCCAGCGTGCCGCCTACGAAGGGCTCGGTGACGCGCGGGGGGCCGTGGCGGCCATCGACCCGCGCACCGGAGCCATCCTCGCCCTCGTCTCGACCCCGTCCTACGACCCGTCCGACGTGGTGGGGAACTCGCTGGACGCCCAGGACAGGTACAACGCCCTGGACCAGGCCGAGGACCGGCCGATGATCAACCGGGCGCTGCGCGAGACCTACCCGCCCGGCTCCACGTTCAAGATCGTCACGGCCGCCGCGGCGCTGGAGAACGGCATCGTGGACGACGTGGACACGGAGACCGACACCCCGGACCCGTACGAACTGCCCGACACCGACGGCTCGATGGTGCAGAACCAGACGAACGAGCGGTGCGAGGACGCCACCGTCCGCATCGCCCTGGTCGACTCGTGCAACTCGGTCTTCGCCAAGCTCAGCGACGAGGTCGGCAACGAGGGCATGATGGAGGCCGCCGAGTCCTTCGGCTACAACCGGGGCGAGGATCTCCAGATCCCCATCCGCGTCGCGGAGAGCGTCTACCCCGAGGACAACCGCCCGCAGAACGCGCAGGCCGGTTTCGGCCAGGCCTCTAACCAGGCCACCCCGCTCCAGATGGCCATGGTCGCCGCCTCGGTGGCGAACAACGGCTCGCTCATGGAGCCGTACATGGTGGACCAGCTCGTCGCCCCGAACCTCAACGTCGTGGAGCAGCACGAGCCACGCGAGATGAGCCGCCCCATGTCGGCGGAGACGGCGCAGCAGCTCCAGTCGGCGATGGAAAGCGTCGTGGAGGACGGCCCGTCCGGGCCCGCCGCGGCGATCGACGGCGTCCGGGTCGGCGGCAAGACGGGCACGGCGCAGCGCGGCGAGAACAACTCGGAGAACCCGTTCGCCTGGTTCATCTCCTACGCGATGGTGGACGACGAGTCGCCCGTGGCGGTCGCCGTCGTCGTGGAGGACGCGGGCGTCGGCCGCGACCAGATCTCCGGCAGCGGCCTCGCGGCACCGATCGCGCACGACGTGATGCAGGCCGTGCTGGAAAGCAGCTGATCCGGCGGCGGACGCCGGACGAACCCCGGGAACCGGCAACCGCGGCCGGCTCCCGGGCGTCATAGACGGGAACCGGTCGCCACGGCCGGTCGTCACGGCCGGTCGCGGCGGACGGCGATACCGGTTGCGTATCGGCCACCCGCCGCCGTCCGGCGGGCCGCCCCGCGGCGGGTACCGTGAACCAGGGCTTGGTCCCCTCGCCCCACGGGCCGGCCAGTGGGTGCGGCCCGGGACCGAACGGAGAGGGCTGGAAACATGGAAGAGCCGCGTCGCCTCGGCGGGCGGTACGAGCTGGGCCAGGTGCTCGGCCGCGGGGGCATGGCCGAGGTCTACCTGGCGCACGACACGCGCCTCGGCCGTACCGTGGCCGTCAAGACGCTCCGCGTCGACCTGGCCCGTGACCCCACGTTCCAGGCCCGCTTCCGCCGCGAGGCGCAGTCGGCGGCCTCCCTGAACCACCCGGCGATCGTCGCGGTGTACGACACGGGCGAGGACTACGTCGAGGGGATCTCGATCCCCTACATCGTCATGGAGTACGTGGACGGCTCGACACTGCGCGAACTGCTCCACTCGGGCCGCAAGCTCCTGCCGGAACGCACGATGGAGATGTGCATCGGCATCCTCCAGGCGCTGGAGTACTCGCACCGCAACGGCATCGTCCACCGCGACATCAAGCCCGCGAACGTCATGCTCACCCGCACCGGCCAGGTGAAGGTGATGGACTTCGGCATCGCCCGCGCCATGGGCGACGCCGGGATGACCATGACGCAGACGGCCGCGGTCATCGGCACCGCGCAGTACCTCTCGCCCGAGCAGGCCAAGGGCGAGACGGTGGACGCGCGCTCCGACCTGTACTCCACGGGCTGCCTGCTGTACGAGCTGCTGACGGTCAGGCCGCCGTTCATCGGTGACTCGCCGGTGGCCGTGGCGTACCAGCACGTGCGCGAGGAGCCGCAGCCGCCGAGCGCGTTCGACCCGGAGATCACGCCGGACACGGACGCGATCGTGCTGAAGGCACTCGTGAAGGACCCGGACTACCGCTACCAGTCCGCCGACGAGATGCGCGCCGACATCGAGGCGTACCTCGACGGCCGCCCGGTCGGCGCGGCGGCGGGCTACGGGGCCGTGCCGTACGGCTACGACGACCGGCCCACCACCGCCCTGCGCCCGACCGACCCCGCCACGTCGATGATGCCGGCCGCCGGTGACAACGGCGGGTACGGCGACTACGACGACTACGGCGGGCGCGCCGCCGACCGCCGCCAGCGCCGCCGCAACACGTCCACGGTCCTGCTGGTCGTCGCGGGCATCCTCGTGCTCGTCGGCGCGGTCTTCATCGGCCGTGTCCTCTTCGCGGGGGACGGCCCGGAACGCGTCATGGTCCCCGACGTCCGCGGCCAGTCCGAGTCGGACGCCAGAGCGGCGCTGACGGACGCGGGCTTCGAGCCGGGGGAGACGACGGAGGACGTCTGCGAGGAGGAGGGCGTCGAGGAGGGCACCGTCTGCGACACGGACCCCCCGATAGGCCAGCGGGCCGACGAGGGGACGACCGTCGGCCTGATCCTCTCCTCGGGCCCGGCCGAGATCGAGGTCCCCGACGTGACGGGCGGCACGATCGAGGAGGCCGAGGAGCAGCTCGACGAGCTGGGCCTCGACATCGACCGCGAGGAGGACGACAGCAGCGACGAGGAGCCCGGCACCGTCCTGGAGCAGGACCCGGAGGGCGGCACGATGATCGCCCCCGGCGAGACGGTGACGCTCACGGTCGCGGTCGAGCCGGACTCGATCGACGTGCCCGACGTCATGGGGCTCCAGTACGACGCGGCGGTCACCCGACTCGACCAGGACGATCTGCGGGCGGCCAGGCGCGACCAGGAGACGGGCGACTACCCCGAGGGCCAGGTCATCGGTGTCGATCCCGGCGTGGGCGACCCGATCCAGCCGGGCGGCCAGGTCACGCTGACCGTTGCCGTGCCCCCGGCGGAGCCGGAGCAGGTCCCGGTACCGAACGTGAACAACCAGCCGTTGATCCTCGCCCGGCAGACGCTGACGAACGCCGGCTTCCAGGTGTCGGTGCAGGGCGCCGACGAGAACAGCCCGACGGCGATCGTCACCGGTCAGAACCCGCCCGCCGACCAGCCGGTCGCGGCGGGCAGCGTCATCACCCTCACCGCGCAGGAGCCCGGCGGCGGCACCGGCACCCCGGGTGACCCGGGTGGCGGGCAGAACGGCGGCGGCGGTGGCGACGACGGGGGCGGCGGCCTCTTCAACGGCGGCATCGGGGGCGACTGACCCG
>NZ_JBJZOH010000023.1:0-85169 GCF_047200595.1 Streptomyces sp. MS19
GGCCCTGACAGACTTCATCCACACCTACAACCACCACCGCAGCCACACCGCACTCGCAGGCCAGCCCCCAATCACCCGCGTCAACAACCCTGCGGGTCAATACATCTAGCCGGTAGCTAGCCCAGCGCACGGCGCAGCGTCTCAGTCACACTGACTTCCGGGAACCGGCGCGCCATCTCGGAAGCGGCCTTCTCAATCAGCACATCGAGAAGGCCGGGCGCTGCGCCATGCAGCACATCACGCAAGAAGTCGGCAAGCTCGTCCGGATCATCCGGAAGCGCGAGATCGGCCGACAGCGGCGTCCCTTCCGTCCGGTACCGGGCGGCGGGGACGCCCACCCGGTCCGGATGCACGCACACCGGCACCCCGTCCGCCGTGTACCGATGGCCGTCCTCAACGCTGAACGGGAACTCCCGGGACGGTCGCTCGGCAACGTCGAATCCGCCGAACGGGTAGCGGCGGGCGGGGCAGATCCCGCACGCGGGATGCCAGTCACCGGACACGTACGGAACGTTCATGACGACACGCTAGCGGCGGTGCGGCGGCGCGGACGGTCGATCCCCGAGGAAGACCCCCGGCGGAAGTCGGACTCCGGCTACGCCGTCTTGTCCGCCACGTAGGTACCGCGCTGCGGCACGGTGTAGACGTGGCCCTGTTCGCGCAGATGTGGGCGCATCGTGATCGATCTAGCTCTCAGACGGCATGAGCCGACCCTAGACGTAGGCCGACGCGTCGGGCTGTCGCTATACGCGTGTAGACGTAGGTGGCCAAGATGGCCTGCCGTCAGGACTCCACCTGTCAAGCCACGAAAGGGCCCCGCGGGATGCGGCACATCCCCGGGGCGTGGCCATCAGCTACAGGGAGCTGACGACATGCGCAAGGCTATACGCCGCACGCTCGTGAAGAAGGACGTGCCATACCGCTGTGCTCCCCCGAACCCGAATGACGTGCGAGCCGCGCCCTGGCAGTCAGTGGCTCGTCCTGTTCCCCGAATAAGAACGCCGAGAGGACGGAGGTGGTTCCTGTGCCGAAGAGTCAGGGGAGGGGGTGCCGTTCTCGTAGACCCATTCGCCTTTGTGTGGCGGGTGAAGGTGCTGTTCTCGTGGAGTGTGCCGGGGCCTGTTGTGGTGCGGTAGTGCGCGCGGAATGTCACGGTGCCGGTTGTATGGAACGCCGTGCCTTCGGTGGTGGCCAGGATTTCCAGGGCTGTCCAGCGTGTGGTCGGGTCAAGGTCGAGTGTGGCGGGGCGTGTGCTGTGGTGCCAGGTGCGTAGGAGGTAGGCCGTGTCGCGGTGTGCGAAGGCGCTGTAGCGCGAGCGCATCAGTGCCTCGGCTGTCGGGGCCGTGGCGTCGCCCCTGTGCAGGCGGCCGCAGCATGACGCGTATGCCTCGGGGCCGCCGCAGGGGCAGGGGGTGGGCGGCTGGGGGCGGCGGGGGGTGCGTCGGGCCATGGTGACCATTGTGCCGGGCGGGGCGGGGGCGTACCGGGGCCGGTTGTCGCCGCATGCCCCATCTGGCAGCAACCGGACTGCGAAGCCTGCAACTTGAGGACGCGATCGGCCCTGCGCCGCAAGGGTCGACGCGGGTAGCGTCGGTGTCCTCGGCGGATTCCCGGCTCCACGCAGCGCCGCAGGAGGATGACGGATGACCGTACGGTTCCAGCTCCTCGGGCCGCTGAGCATCACGGACGGAACGGACACCGTGGTGCTCCAGCCGTCCAAGCCGACCAACCTGCTGGCCGCGCTGCTCCTGCGGTCCGGCACCATCGTGTCCGCCGGCTACCTCCAGCGGATGGTCTGGGGCGACGAGCAGCCCGTGACCGCCCGCGCGTCGCTCCAGACGTGCGTGCTGCGGCTGCGGCGGCTGTTCGCCAGGCACGCGGTGCTCGGCACGCCGATCGAGGCCGTGCCGGGCGGTTACCGGATCAGCGCCGACGCGCGTTCCCTCGATCTCGTGGACTTCCGCGAGCGCGCCAGGGCGGCCGCCGCCACGGACGCGGGTCCCGAGGCCGAACTGGCCGTGCTGCGCGGCGCGCTGGGGCTGTGGCAGGGCTCGCTGCTGGCCAACGTGCGCTCCGAGCTGATGCACCGCGACGAGGTGCCCAGGCTGCTGGAGGAACGGCTGCGCGTGGTCGAGCGCGTCTGCGACCTGTACCTGGCGCTCGGGTACTGCGGCCAGGCGCTCGTGGAGCTGTGGGGGATCACGCGGGCGCATCCCGGGCACGGCCGGTTCAGGGAGCAGCTGATCGAGGCGCTGTACCGGGCGGGGCGGCAGACGGAGGCGCTGGCGGAGTACCGGCGGTTCAAGGGGTTCCTGCTGGAGTCGCTGGGTGTCGATCCGTCGCCGGGGCTCCAGAAGCTTGAGCTGGCGATCCTGCGGGGCGAGGACCTGGGGCCGGTGGCGGGTCCTGAGGTGCGCCCGGCGGTCGCCGCGCTGCCCGCCGCGCCGGAGCCCGAGGCCGTGCCCGTGTCCGTGTCCGAGGGGCCGCCGCCGGTGCCGTGGTTCACCGGCAGGGAGGCCGAAGTGGCGGCGCTGGCCGAGCGGTTGGGCGGGGCGGCGGATGTGTCCGCCGGGCCGGTGACGGAGCTGGTGTGCGGGGCGCCCGGCATCGGGAAGACGGCGCTGGCGCAGCAGGTGGCGCACCTGCTGCGGGACCGGTTCCCCGGCGGCCGCCTGCTGCTGCGCATGACCGACGCCGACGGCGCGCCGCGCCCGCCCGCCGAGACGGCGGCCGAGGCCGCCGCGCTCCTGCCCGCGTTCGGCCGGGAGGGGAGCCCGCGCGCGCTGCTGGTGCTCGACGACGTGACGGACGCGGAGCAGGCGCGTCCGCTGCTGCCCGCCACGGGCGGGGACGCGGTGGTCGTCACGAGCAGGCTCGGTCTCGCCGGGCTCGTCGCGACGCACGGCGGGCGGGTGCAGCGGCTGGACGCGTTCACGCCGCGCGAGTCGGCCGACCTGCTGGCCGCCGTGCTCGGCGCGGAGCGCGTGGCGGCCGGGGCGGGCGAGACGGCCGCGCTGGCCGCCGCCTGCGGCCACCACCCGCTGGCGCTGGTGATCGCGGCGGCGCGGCTGCTGACGCGGCCCGCCCTCGGCCTGGCGGACGGCGTGCGGTGGATCGCCGCCGACCCGCTGTCCCGGCTCGCCCTGAACGACGACCCGCGCATGTCCGTGCCGCGCGTCCTGCGGGGCGCGCTCGACCGGCTCGACCCGGCGCTCGCCGACGCGTTCCTGACGGTCGGCGCGCTGCCGTCGGCCCGCTTCGGCCCGGCCGACGCCGCCCGTTTGCTGGGGCTGCCGGAGGCGGAGGCCGACCGCCTGCTGGAGCGGCTGGTGGACGCCGGGCTGCTGGAGGACGGCCCGCCGGGCCCGTACCGCGTCCACGGACTGCTGCGCCTGTACGCCCGCCCCGCCGGCCACGGCCGGCTCCGACCGAGACAGAAGGTGTGACGAGGATGGCGACACCGTTCGACAAACTGGCCGGGGTCCGTCCGCGCATCCGGCGCGACGTGCTGTTCACGCGGACGCCCGGCGGGGTGCTGTTCCACAACGCGGACGGCGGCTTCCACCTAGCGGGACGGAACGCGTACCGCTTCGCTACGCTCGTCGTGCCGCACCTGGACGGCTCGCGGCCGCTCGCGGACATCTGCGCGGGCCTCGGGGAGCAGCAGCGCGCGATGGTCGCGAAGCTGGTGGAGTCGCTGGTGGAACGGGACTTCGCGCGCGACACCGTGCCCTCGGGCGACGCGGGTCTCCCGGCGGCGGTGCGGGAACGGTTCGCCGCGCAGATCGCGTACGTGGACCACTACACGGACGGCGCGGCGGCCCGCTTCCTGCGCTTCCGCGAGACGTCGGTGGCGGTGCTCGGCGAGGGCGACGTGGCGGCCTGGTGCGCGCTGAGCCTGGTGCGCAACGGGTGCGCGGCCGTCGCCGTGGAGTCGCCCGCCCCGGCCGCCGAGGCGGAGGCGGCGGAACTGGACGGCGCGGGCTGCCCCGTACGGCTCACGGCGGCGCCGGGCGACGACGGGCTCGGGGCGTACGACGTCGTGGTGGTGGCGGGCGCCGACGCGCTGGCCCGTACGCGGCGGCTGCTGGACGCGGGCCCGCCGCCCGGTCAACTGGTGCTGCCCGTCTGGACGTTCGGTGAGCGGGCGGTCGTCGGGCCGCGCGGCTCGGCGGACAGCAGGGGGTGCGTGTCCTGCGCCCTGCTGCGCTTCGGCGCCGGTCTCGACGCCGCGACGGCGGCCGGGCTGTGGAGCGAACTGGCGGGCGGGGCACGCCCGTCGGGCGGCGCGCCCGGCGGGCCGCTGACCGGCCCGGTCGCCGCGATGCTCGGCAACCTGCTGAGCTACGAGATCTTCCGCACCGTGACCGGCGCCCTGCCCGCCGAGACCGAGGGTCAGGTCCTCGTGCAGGACCTCGACTCGCTCGACGTCACGGCCGAGCCGCTGCGCCCGCACCCCCGCTGCCGCCGGTGCGCGCCCGCCGCCGCGCCGGAGGACGGGCTGCCGGACGCGCTGGCCGTCGCGCGGACGACGACGGTCGGGTCGGCGCGGGACGCCGAGGAGCTGGTGGCGGAGCTGAACCGGCTGAGCACCGCGCTGGTGCGCCCGCACGCCGGGGTGTTCACCCGCTGGGACGACGAGACGCTGACGCAGACGCCGCTCAAGGCGGCCCGCGTCGCGCTGCCGCTCGGCGCCGGCGGGACGCGGCTCGTCACCGCGTTCGACGTGCACCATCTCGCCGGGGCGCGCAGGCGAGCGCTGCGGGCCGCCGCGCTCGCGTACGTCGACCACGTGGTGCCCGCCGACGTCCTGCCCGGCGGCCCCGGGGAACTGCCGGTGGTACGCCCTGAGACGCTGACCATCGGCAACGGGTCTCGCGTGGTGGGAACGTGGACCGCCGTCACGTCGCTGCTGACGAAGGAGCGGTCCGCCGCGCCCACGGCGGCCGTGTGGCCCGCCGGACCGTACAACCGCGACCTGGCCGTCCAGCGCGGCCCGGCGGGCGCCGGGGCCGGGGAGACCCCGCAGGAGGCGGCGGGCCACGCGCTGCTCGCCGCGCTGGCCCACGACGCGCTGCTGCGGGCGGTCGGGGGGACGACGGCCGTACGGCCCGTGCAGCCGCCGCGCGACGACCAGGCGGAGCTGGTCTTCCTGCACCGCACGGCCGGGACGCTCGGCGTGCGGGTGGAGCTGCTCGACCTGGGCGAGGACGCCCGTTCCGGAGCCCACGCGGTGCTGGCGCGGAGCACGGCGGACGACGGGGGCGGCGCCGGGTGGGCCGTCGCCTGCGACCTGACGGCCGGGGCCGCCGCGACCGCAGCGCTGCGCGACCTGCTGGGCGCGGTCCAGGTGGCCGCCGAGACGGGCGCGCCGCCCGACACCGGCGACCCGCTGCTGCCCGAACTGGCCCCCGGCGCGATCGCCGTCACGGCACCGGCGGGACCGGCCGCGCCCGAGGTGACGTTCCCCGCGCTGCTCGACCGGCTGCGCGCGGCGGGCCGCGACGTGCTGTACGCCGACACCACACCCGCCGACCTCCGCGCGGGCGGCCTGCGCACGGCCCGTGTGCTGCTCACGACGGGAGACACCCGTGCGGACGGCTGAGGCGACACCCGACGCGATCGGGGTTCCGGCGACGACAGGACCGGCCGCGACGTGCTGTGGGCCGGCACCAGACCGTCCGGCCTCCGCACCGCCTGCGTGCTCCTCACGACGCGAGACACCCGACGCGACCGCCGTCACGGCACCGGCCACGCCGGACGTCACGAGCTCCGCGCCGCTGGTCCGCCCGCGTACTGCTCACGACGGAGGACGCCCGTGCTGACGGCTGACGCGGTGCGGGCCGACGACCCGGTGGCCGGGCTGTGCGGCGCGCTGTCCGCGCTGATCGGCCGGGCGCTGGGCGGCGCGCGGCCCGTGGATGTCGCGCCGCTGGGGACGCGCGACGCGTTCGCCGGGCCGTGCGGGACCCCGGGCGGCGTCCCCGTGCGGGTGTACGGGCGGCACGCCGTCGTCGGCCCGCTGCCAGGGGCGGACGGCGGGCAGCCGTGCGCGCACTGCCTCGAACGCCGCTGGCAGGCGGTCCGCTCGGTCGCGCTGCGCGAGGCGCTCGAACTCGGCGGCGGCACCCGCGCGGCGGGCACACCCCCGTACGCCACCCCCTTCGCCGCCGACGCGCTGGCCGCCGTCATCGCCGCGCGGACGGCCGGCGGGGGCCCGCGCGCGGCGGTGCACCTCGTGGACCTCGCCGCCCTCACCGTGCGCCGCTATCCGCTGCTGCCCGACCCGGAGTGCCCGCGCTGCGGCCGGTCCGAGCGCGACACCGCCGAGGCCGCCACTCTGGTGCTGGACCCGGCGCCGAAGCACCGGCCCGGCTCGTTCCGCGTGCGCGACATCGCGGACTACGACCTGCCGACCGACGCGTACGCCAACCCCGTCTGCGGCGCGCTCGGCCCGTCGGTGGTCTACGACGTGTCGTCCACGTCCACCTCCGCGACCATCGGCTGCTTCTCGCTGCGGTCGGGCGACTACCTGCGCGAGACGTTCTGGGGCGGGCACGCCGACACGTTCGCCGACAGCGTCCGCATCGGCATCCTGGAGGGCCTGGAGCGCTACGCCGGGATGCGCCCGCGCGCCCGTTCCGCCGCCGTGCGCGCCAGCCTGGACGCGCTGACGGCGGACGGCACAGCCCCCGGGGGCGTCGTGGACCCGCGCCGCTGCGGCCTCTACTCCCCCGGCTTCCACCGCGCGAACCCGCACATCCCGCCGTTCACCACCGACCGCGAGATTCCCTGGGTGTGGGGCTGGTCGCTGGGGAACGAACGCCCGGTCCTCGTCCCCGAGGTGCTGACGTACTACCACACGCCCGGCCTCGCGGGCCGCTTCGTGCAGGAGAGCTCCAACGGCTGCGCCTCCGGCGGCTCGCTCGCCGAGGCCGTCTACTTCGGGCTGATGGAGGTGATCGAGCGCGACGCGTTCCTCCTCGCCTGGTACGGGCGCGCGGCGCTGCCGGAGATCGACCCGGCGAGCAGCGCGCGGCCCGCGACGCGGCAGATGGTGGACCGGCTGGCGATGTACGGGTACGAAGCGCGGTTCTTCGACACGGCGCTGACGTTCCCGGTGCCCGTCGTGACGGGCGTCGCGGTGCGACGTGACGGCGGGCTCGGGCGGATGTGCTTCGGCGCGGGCGCCGGGCTCGACCCGGAGGCGGCGCTGGCGTCCGCGCTGTGCGAGATCGCCACCGACGCGGTGAACCTGCCCGGCCGCACCGAGCGCGAGGAGGCGCGGCTGCGCGCGATGGCCGCCGACTTCGGCAAGGTCGCCGCGCTGCACGACCACCCGCTCGTGTACGGCGTCCCGGAGATGGGCGTCCACGCCGACTTCCTGCTCGGCGCGCCCGGCGCGCCCCGGCCGCCCCGGCACAAGCTGGCGGAACGGTTCGGCGGCGGCCGGACGCTGCCGCCCGCCGACGACCTGCGGGCGGACGTACGGGCGTGCGTCGCGGCGGTGACGGCGGCCGGGTACGACGTGGTGGTCGTCGACCAGACGACGCCGCAGCAGCGCGCGCTCGGCCTGGCGACGGTCGGTGTGCTGGTCCCGGGGCTGCTGCCCATCGACTTCGGCTGGTCGCGGCAGCGCGCGCTCGGCATGCCGAGGATGCGCACCGGGCTGCGGGAGGCCGGGCTGCGCGACCGCGACCTGGAGCCGGCCGACCTCAACCCGGCGCCGCACCCGTTCCCCTGACCCGCCCGCGACCCCGACCGAGCACGACGGCGTACGAGAAGGAGCAGACCATGGGGTACGCCCATGACTACGCCACCGCGATCATGCATCGCGGGCGCGTCCCGATGGAGCCGGCCGACTTCGTGCCCGACTGGGCGGACGGGCCGCGCAAGACGAAGTACTACCCGGGGACGGAACGGCTGCCGCTGCCGGACGCCGGGCCCTGGCCCGCGACGGCCACCGTGCGGCGCGGCCTGGGCGGCGAGGGCGGGACAGGGGCGTTCGGCCTGCCCGAACTGGCCGGGCTGCTCGGCGACTCGTACGGGCTCACCGGGCGGCGGCTCGGCGTGCAGGCGAACACGGACCTGGACGCGCTGCCGTTCTACCCGCTCGCCAACTGGTCGCGCGGCACGGCCTCTGGCGGCGGGCTGTACCCGGTCGCGGTCTACTGGGTGTCGGGCGCGGGCGGTCCTGTGCCGCCGGGGGTGCACCACTACTCGCCGCGCCACCACGCGATGCGGCGGCTGCTGACGGGAGATGTGACGGGCGAGGTCCGCGCGGCGCTCGGGCCCGGCGCGCCGGGGCAGGACACGGGCCAGTACCTCGTGCTGGGCGTCAAGTACTGGCAGAACGCGTTCAAGTACAACAGCTTCTCCTTCCACGCGGTGAGCATGGACGTGGGCGCGCTGCTGGGGAGTTGGCGGACGTGGGCGCGGGCGCGCGGCCTGGCGGTCGAACCGGCGCTGTGGTTCGACGAGGCGCGGCTCGCGCGGCTGCTGGGCGTGCGCGGCGAGGAGGAGGGCATCTTCGCGGTCGTGCCGCTGCCGTGGGCGGGGACCGGTGCGGGACCGGCCGCGCCGGGGGCCGCCGTCGCGCGGCGGGACGAGGAACGGTCGCGGCGCGTCCTGGAGTTCGCCGCGCTGCGGGCGATGCAGGAGGCGACGTCCGCCGACGCCGCGCGGCGGCCCGCGCCCGGCGCGCTGTCGGCGGCGGCGCCCGCCGCCGGGGAAGGGGCGGACGTGCGGCTGCCCGCGCCCGTACCGCTGGAGCGGGGGCTGCGGGCGGCGCTGCGGGCGCGGCGCAGCAGCTTCGGCCGGTTCGCGGCCGGGCGGCCCCTGGCCGCGGGGCGGCTGGCGGCGCTGCTGGCCGCCGCGCGGGCCGGGGCGCGGCTCGGCGGCGACGCGGACGCGGCGGGGGCCGGGGACCTGACGCGGCTGTACGTGTTCGTGAACCACGTGGACGGCGTCGAGCCGGGGGCGTACGCGTACGACCCGGCGGGCGGCGGCGCGCTGCGGACGGTGAAGGCGGGGCCGCCGGGACCGTTCCTCCAGAAGAACTACTTCCTGGCCAACTACAACCTGGAGGAGGCGGCGGCCGTGATCGTCCCCGCGCTCCGCACCCACGCCGTGCTCGACGCGGTGGGCGACCGCGGCTACCGCGTCGTGAACGCGCTGACCGGCTCCGTCGCGCAGGCCGCGTACACGGCGTCGGCCGCGCTGGACGTCGGCTGCGGCGTGGCCCTCGGCTTCGACAACATCGCCTACCGCGAGGAGCTGGGGCTGCTCGACGGCGACGAGCAGCCGCTGCTGATCATGATGGTCGGCCACGAGCGCCCCGCGCCCGCCGACTTCCGCTACGAGATCGCCTGACGCGCGAGCGCCGGACGGATGGGAGCGCGAGAGGCCATGGACGGTACGGACGTCATCACACGGACCGGGCACGCCCACCACTGGGAGCTGGGCGGCCTGTTCACGGCGCGCGTCGCCGGGCTGCCGCTGGCGGCGGTGGACGGCCTGCGGGCACACGGCAGCGCCGCGTGGGCGGCGGAGGTCCTGGACGCCGAGGAACGGGTGCGCGCGGCGGGCGGGCGCGTCGCCGACCTGCTGCACGGCCTGGTCGGCAACAACGAGGACGGCGACGCCCGGCGCGCGCTGCTGCGGCTGCGCCGCGAGGTGTTCAACAACCGCCTGCCACGGGACCGGGACGAGGCGGTGGCCCTGGCGGGCGGCCGCGACGCGGCGGCGGGGCGCGCCCTGGCGGACTGGCTCGCGGACCGCGCGGCGCTCGCCGGGCGCGAGGCGGCGGGCCCCGGGCTGCTGGCCGCCGATCTGGCCGGGACGCGCGCCGCGCTGCGGGAGCTGGCGGCCGAGGAGCGGCTGCGGAACGGGCTGCTGCTGGCGTCGCCCTCGCTGGACGCCGAACTCGACACGTACCTCGCGCGCGTGAACGGCGCGGACGGCGCGGCGGGCGGGCCGGACAAGCGGGCGCGGAAGACCGAGCGGTCACTGCTCGCGTACCTGTACAGGACCGCGTGCAAGACCAGCCCGTTCAGCACCTTCACCGGCGTGGCGCTCGGGACGCTCGGCGACGGCGCGCCGGACACGCTGCGCGCGGCCGGTCCGTGGACCAGCCGTCCCCGGCTCAACGTCGCCGTGCTCGGCCGGATCGCCGAGGCGGTCGTCGCGGACCCGGCGCGCCGCGCGGACCTGCCGGTCGCCCCGGCGCCCGGCTGGGGCCGGGAGGAGGACCGCGTGCGGTACGTGCGGCGGTGGGTGACGGCGGGCGAGGACGACACGGCCGTCACGTTCGACACGGTGCGCGACCGGCTGTTCTTCCTGCGGCGCAGCGGCGTGCTCGACCGGATGCTGGCGCTGCTCGGCGAGCGGCCCGCGCTGCGCTACGGAGAGCTGGCGCGCTGGCTCGCCGACGGCCTGGGCGCACCCGCCGGTGACGTGGAGCGGTACCTCGCCGCGCTGCTTGCGGTGGGCATGGTGCGCGTGCCGAGCCTGGACACGGGGGTGCACGACACCGATCCGCTGCGCGCGTTCCAGCGGTCGCTGCGGGCGCTCGACCGGCCCTGGGCGCGGGAGACGGCGGACGCGCTCGAAGGCCCGGCGCGCTGCCTCGACCGCTACCCGGCCGAGGGCCCCGCCGGGCGGCGCGCGCTGCTGGCGGAGCTGCGCGAACGGCTCGGCGACGTGCAGCGGTCGCTCGGCGCGGAACGGGCCAGGGTGCCGCGCACGGTGCTGTACGAGGACGTGACGGTGCCGTCCGTGACGGCGGACCGCGCCGCGTTCACCCGGGCGGTGGCGGAGCCGCTGCGCTCGGTGGAACGGGTGCTGCCCGCGTTCGACCTGACGCTGCCGCAGCGGCTGACGTTCACCGGCTTCTTCCTCGCGCGGTACGGCAGGGGCGGGCGCTGCGACGACCTGCTGCGGCTGATCCACGACTTCCACGAGGACTTCTTCGACCAGTACCTGTCGTTCACGTCACGGCGCGCGCGGTTCGACGCGGCGGGGCGGCACGTGCCGGAGGAGAACTGGCTCGGGCTGCCGCGGCTGAAGGCGCTGGACACCGCGCGGCAGGTGTTCCAGGACGGGGTGCGGGAGCTGTGGGAGACGAGCGGCGCGGCCGGGGCCGGCCCTGGCGGGCCGGCCGAACTCGTCCTGGGCGAGGACCTGTTCGCGCGCACGGCGGACGAACTTGCCGACCTGTCCGGCGGGACGGCGGTCTCCGCGCACCACGTCCAGCTCGCGGCCGGGGAAGGCGACGGGCCGCTCGTCGTCCTCAACCGCTCGTACGGCGGCCTGTCGTTCCCGTTCAGCCGCTTCACGCACTGCCACGAGGACACGGACCTGGCCGGGCGGCTGCGGGCGCGCGCCCGCGCCGTCCAGCCGCCGGGCGCCGTCTTCGCCGAGGTGACGGGCGGTCCCGTGACCAGCAACCTCAACCTCCACGGGCGGCTGACCGACTACGAGATCGTCTGCCCCGGCGAGACCAGCGGCGTACCGGCGGACCGCCGACTGGCCCTGGAGGAGCTGTCGCTCACCCACGACCCCGCCGCCGACCGGCTGGTGCTGCGCTCGGCCCGGCTGGGCCGCGAGGTCGTCCCCGTCTACCTCGGCTACCTGGTGCCGCTGGCGCTGCCCGAGGTCCCGCGCACGCTGCTGCTGCTCTCGCCGACGTCGATGGCGCCGCTCGACGTGTGGGGCGGCATCGCGGAGAGCGCGCCGTACGAGGGCGTGACGCGCCGCCCCCGCGTACGGCACGGGCGGCTGGTGCTGGCCAGGCGCAGCTGGAGCGCGCCCGCCGCCGTACTCCCGCCGCGCGCGGGCGACGCCGGGGCGGGGGGCGACGCCGCGTGGTACCTCGGCTGGCAGCGGTGGCGGCGGCGCCAGGGCGTGCCGGAGCGGGTGTTCGCGACCGTGGCGGACGGCGGCGCGCGGGGCGCGACCGGCGCGAAGCCGCAGTACGTGGACTTCGCCGCGCCGCTGTCGCTGCTGGCCTTCGAGGGGCTGCTGCGGCGGCCGGAGGCCCGGGTGGTGTTCCGCGAGGCCCTGCCGGACGGCGCCGCGCCCGGTGTCACCACCGAACGGGGGGCGCACGTCACCGAGTTCGCCGTCGAGACCGTGCGGGCGCGGCACGGGGAAGGTACCCCGGAAGGACCGGAAGGAGACGCGTCGTGAACGCGACCGGAGCGTGGCAGGCCGTCCATGTCCACTACGCCGCCAACCCGCGGCCGATGCTGCTGAACTGCGTGCGCCCGCTCGTCGCCGATCTTGAGGCGGACGGGCTGCTGGACGGCTGGTTCTTCATCAACTACTGGCTGGAGGGCCCGCACGTGCGGCTGCGCCTGCGGCCGTCGGCGCCCGCCGCCGAACCCGAGGTGCGGGCCAGGACGGAGGCCGCCGTGGACCGCTTCCTCGCGGAGCGCCCGGCGCTGTACGAGGTGGACTCCGGTTTCCTCAACGAGTTCTACAACCAGCTGTTCGACATCGAGTTCGGCGCCGGTGACCGCGCGCCCTACCTCGACGCCGACGGCCGCATGAACCTGCGGCCGAACAACTCCCACGCCTGGCAGCCCTACGAGCCCGAGTACGGCAAGTACGGCGGCCCGGCGGGCGTGGCGCTGGCGGAGTGGCACTTCCGGCACTCAAGCGAGCTGGTCACCGACGCGTTCCGCGACAAGAACCTGCACCTGCGCACCGTGCTGCTCGGCACGTCCGCGCAGCTGATGATGGTGATGTCCGCCTGCTTCGTCGCCGAGACCGCCGCCCTGGCCGGCTACCTGGACGACTACTACACGTTCTGGCACCGGGCGTTCCCCGACTCCGGGTTCATCGGCAGCACGGAGTACGAGCGGAAGGCGGACGAGGTCGGCCCGCCGCTGGCCCGCTGGTACGCGCGGATCAGGGACGCCGTGGCCGCCGGCGAGCCGGGGCGGCTGCCCGCCCTCCTCGCCCGCTGGGCCGCGCACTGCGCCGAACTCGCCGCGCGCGTACGGGAACTGGCCGACGGGGACGGGCTCGTGTTCCGCTCCTGGGACGGCGAGCGCGACGAGCGCGTCACCGACCGGGACGAGGCGCTCGTCCGCCTCCTCTCCCCCTATATGCACATGACCAACAACCGGCTGCACGTGACCATCCAGGACGAGGCGTACCTCGCGCACGTCCTCGGGCGGGCGCTGCGCCGGGAGCTGCCGCCGCGCGCGGCGGCCTCGCACGCCGGGCGGGAGCGGTGACCGCCCCCGGGTCCCTGGCGGGCCTGCGGCCCCGGCTGCGCCCGGGGGTGCTGGTGAGCGAGCCGCTGCTGCTCGGCCCGCGCACGGTGCACCTGGTGAGGGCGCCGGAGGGCGGGCGTACCTTCGAGGTCGGGCCGCGCGAGGCGTTCCTGATGACGCGGCTGGACGGGGCGCGGACCCTGGAAGAACTGGGCGGGGCGTACGCGGAGGCGTTCGGCCGCAGGCTCGGCGAGGCGAACTGGCGGCAGCTGCTGGCGCTGCTCGGCGGCCGCGGGCTCCTGGCGGGCGGGCCCGCCACGCCTGGCGCGGGCGGTGGCGAGGCGGCGGCGAAGCCGGGGAACGGGGTGCTGCGCGGCCGTGTCCGGCTCGTCGCCGACGCGCACGCCACCGCCGGGCGGCTGCACCGGGCCGTACGCCCGCTGCTGGCGCCCGTCCCGGCCGTGGCGCTGCTCACGCTGCTGACCGGCATGACGGCCGTACTGGCGTGGCACCTGCCGGAGTTGGTGGACGGCGCGGCGGCCGTCTTCCGCAATCCCGTGCTGCTGGTGGCGGTGGCGACGGCGCTGTGGTTCAGCACGGCGCTGCACGAGCTGGCGCACGCCGTCACCGCGCGGCACCACGGCGGCCGGGTCGGCGAGATCGGGTTGCGCTGGCGGCTGCCGGTCGTGATCATGTACTGCACCGTGGACGACTACCCGTTCCTGCCGGGCCGCCGGCGGCGCATCGCCGTCGCCGGGGCGGGGGCGGTGACGAACCTGCTGTTCCTCGTGCCGTTCGCCGCGTGGTGGCTGCTCGCCCCGGAGGGCGGCACCCGCGAGGCGCTGGCCGGGCTGCTGTTCCTCGGCGTCCTCCAGGCGTTCGCCATGCTGGTGCCGCTGCCGCCGCTGGACGGCTACACCATCGTCAGCCAGGCCCTGGGCGCCACCCGGCTGGCGACGTCGAGCCGCACGTACCTCGGGCTCGCGCTGCGCCGCGACCCGGCCGCCGCCGCCCACCCGCCCCGCGCGCGCAGGGCGTACACGGTCTACGGGCTGTGCGTGGTGCTGGCCGGCGCCGCGCTGCTCGGCGCGTTCGTCCTGCTCGTCGACGCCCTGCTGACGGCGCCGTGACACCGTGAAGGAGATCTCCGTGGCCCACGCATCCGAGACCGCAGGACCAGGCGGGAGCGGCGCGCCCGCGCCCCCGGCCGTCGTCCTGGACGGCGTGCACAAGACGTACGGCGGCGTGCGGGCGGTGGACGGCGTCTCGTTCACCATCGCCAGGGGCGAGTTCTTCGGGCTGCTGGGTCCGAACGGCGCGGGCAAGACGACGCTGATCGAGATCATGGAGGGCCTGCGCCGCGCCGACGCGGGCACGGTAGCCGTCCTCGGCACGCCGCCGTGGCCGCGCGACACGGCGCTGCTGCCGAAACTGGGCGTGCAGACGCAGTCGTCGGCGTTCTTCGTGCGCCTGACCGCCGCCGAGCACCTGCGGACGGTCGCCGCGCTGTACGGGGCGGACGGTGACGCGGCGGCGCGCACGCTGCGTTCGGTCGGCCTCGACGAGCAGGCGGACGTACGGGTGGAGGACCTGTCGGGCGGGCAGCGGCAGCGGCTGGCCATCGGCGCGGCCCTCGTGCACGACCCCGAGCTGATCTTCCTCGACGAGCCGACCGCCGCGCTCGACCCGCAGGCCCGCAGGTCGCTGTGGCGCGTGCTGCGCGACCTGAAGCGCGCGGGCCGCACCATCGTCTACACGACCCACCACCTGGACGAGGCCGAGGCGCTGTGCGACCGGGTCGCGATCATGGCGAGGGGGAGGGTCACGGCGCTCGACAGCCCGCACCGGCTGATCGCGGGGAACGCGACCGTGACCCGGCTGCTCGTCCCGGCGGAACGGCTCGGCGTGGACACCGCGCGGGGCCTCCCCGGCGTGCTGCGGGCCGACCTGGACGGCGACGTGGTGGTCCTCCAGGCCGCCGACGCCGGGCCCGTGCTCGCGGCGGTCGCCGAAGTGGCCGGGCTCCAGGGCGTGCAGACCCGCACCCCAAGCCTGGAGGACGTCTACCTGACCCTGACCGGGCAGGCGGGCGAGCCGTCCGCGGAGGCCGCACGCGCCGACGTGTCCACGGACCAGCTGCGACGGACGGAGCCGAGCGCATGAGCGCCTACACCGCACTCCGGGAGGCGGGCTACCGGGCGTACACCCGGGACCGCACCACCCTCTTCTTCACCTTCGCCTTCCCCCTGCTGTTCCTCGTCGTGTTCGGCCTGATCTTCAGCGGCCAGGACGTGGAGGAGAGCGGCAGGCCGTACATCAGCTACATCGCGCCCGGCGTGCTGTCGTGGGGCGTGGCGAACGCGGCCGTGTTCGGCGTCGGCTTCACGCTGATGCAGTGGCGCCGGGACGACATCCTGCGGCTGATCCGGATGACGCCGACGCCGCTCGGCGCCGTCCTGGGCTCGCGGTGGGTGCTGGCGATCGGCGTCGGCGTCGTGCAGGCCGTGGTGTTCGTGGCCGTCGCGATGCTGCCCGGCTTCGGGCTCGAACTCGACGCGGGCTGGCCGCTGGCGCTGCCGGTGCTGGTGCTGGGGGTGTCGGCGTTCCTGGCGCTGGGGGCGATCGTCGGGGCGTACTGCCGCACACCGGAGGCGGTGGCGGCGGTGGCCAACTGCCTGATGGTGCCGATGGCGTTCCTGTCCGGCTCGTTCTACCCGCTGGACGCGATGCCGTCGTGGCTCCAGGACATCTCGTGGGTGCTGCCGCTGCGGCACCTCAACGACGGGGTGTCCGCCGCGCTGACCGGTTCAGGCGGCGTGGGGGACATCGGCCTGGCCGCCGCGCTGCTCGTCGGGTTCGCGGCGGTCCTCGGCGTCGTGGCCTTCCGTACCTTCCGCTGGAGCGACCAGTCATGACGGCGCCCGTGACCGCGCCGCCGCCCCTCGACGCGGCCCGTGACACGCTCCAGGCCGCGCTGCGGCGGCGCTGGGAGGACGCGGGCCGCCCGGGGCCCGCGCCCGTGGTCGCGCCGCTCGGCGCGGCCGACGTCCTGGCGCCCGGCGCCGACCCGCACGCGGACGCGCGGCCCGCCGCCGCGTTCCACCTCGCCGCGCGCGCCGTGCTGCTCGGCCCCTGGGGCGGCGGCGTGCGGGCGGCGTGCGGGCAGTGCCTGGCGATGCGGTGGCAGCGGCTGCGGACGCGCTCCGAGCGCGAGGCGCTCGAAGGCGGCGCGGCGCCGGGCGGCGCGCGCGGCTGGCCGGTCGTCACGGACCACGCGGCGGACGCCGTGTGGGCGGCGGCGCGCGCGGTCGCCGCCCGCGCCGACGCGCCCGGCACCAGCCACGGGCTGCCCCGCGTCACGCGGATCGACCTCGCCACGCTGGCGCTGGTGACGTTCCCGCTCCTGCCCGAGCCGCTGTGCCCGCACTGCGTCACCCCCAGGGCAGAGCGGCCGGAGGACGCCGTCCCCGACCTCACCGGCGCGGTCAAACCAGACCCCGGCGGCTACCGCGTACGGTCCACCGCCGCGTTCGCCCTGCCGGCCGAGGCGCTGGCCAACCCGGTCTGCGGCGCGCTCGGTTCCCGCACGCACCTCAACCCGGCGTCCACGACGACCGCGCCGGTGTCGGGCAGCAACTTCGTGCGCGGCTACGCGGGCCTGAACGACGTCACCTGGAGCGGCCAGGGCGACAGCTACGCGACGAGCGGGACCCTCGCGTTCCTCGAAGGCCTGGAGCGCTACGCCGGGACGCACAACCGGCGCGGCCTGCTGCCGGTCACCGCCTCGTACCGCGACCTGGCACGCGCCGCCCGCGACGGGGGCACCGCCGTGCTCGACCCCGCCGACTGCGGCGCGTACGCCCCGGAGACCTACCGCGACGACCCGATGGTGGACCCGTTCGACCCCGGGCGGCCCATCCCGTGGCTGCACGGCTGGTCGCTGCGCGACGAACGGCCCGTCCTCGTGCCCGCCCGGCTGGTGCACTACAGCGCGGGCGTGGCGGCGGACAACTTCGTCTTCGAGTGCTCCAACGGCTGCGCCACCGGCGGCCATCCGGCCGAGGCGGTGCTGCACGGGCTGCTCGAACTCGTCGAGCGCGACGCGTTCCTCCTCGCCTGGTACGGCCGCCGCCGCCCGCCCCGCATCGACCTCACCTCCTGCCGCACGCCCGGCATCCGCGCCGCGCTCGACCGCGCCGCGCTGCTCGGCTACGACGTGCACGCCTACGACACGCGCGCCGACCTCCCGGTGCCCGTGGTGACGGCGCTCGCCGTGCGCGGGGACGGCGGCGAGGGGCTGCTGTCGTTCGGCGCGGCGGCCGGGTTCGACCCGGAGCAGACGGTCGCGGGCGCGCTGAGCGAGGTCCTCACGTACATCCCGCACCTGCCCTTCCAGGTGCGGGAGCGGCGGGCCGAACTGGAGGCGATGGCCGCGGACTTCACGCGCGTGCGCGAGCTGAAGGACCACGCGCAGCTGTACGGGCTGCCGCGCATGGCCCGGCACGCGGAGCCGTTCCTCGCGCCCTCGCCCGCCCGTCCGCTCGCGGAGGTCTTCGCCGGGTGGGAACGTGTCAGGCCCCGCACCCTGGATCTGCTGGACGACCTGCGGCTGCTGCGCGACGGGCTCGCGGGCGCGGGGCACGACGTGATCGCCCTCGCGCAGACCACGCCGGAGCAGCGCGCCGCCGGGCTGCACACGGTGGCGACGCTCGTGCCGGGGCTGCTGCCGCTGGACTTCGGCTGGAACCGGCAGCGGGCGCTGCGCATGCCGAGGCTGCGCGCGCTGTGCGGCCCCGGCGCGGGCACCCACGCCGTGCCGCACCCGTTCCCGTAGGGCGCGTCTTCCGGGTCTTGTCGGGTCAGGCCGCGTTGTCGGACGCGGTGCGGCGCGAGGCGGAGCATCGCCGCTCGTACCCGGACGTACTCCTCACGATGCGGCGACGCAGCGAAAGCCCCCCCAGGCCCGCGCACGCGTGGCAGGGCCCTCCCGGCTCGGTGGTCCGCCGGGAGGGCCCTGTCGCGCGGCGCCTGGATCAGGCGCTGCAAGAGGTGGTGCTGGTGGTGCTGGAGCAGGTGGAGGTCGAGGAGCAGGAGGTGGAACCGGCGAGGACGACCTCGGCCTCGTCCGAGTAGTCCGAGATCTCGAAGGTCTCGGACTCCAGCTCCAGGATCTCGTCGGCCAGCGTGGACAGCTCGGGCTTCTGCGACATGGTGTCTCCTCGGGGACGGGGGGCGGGCGCCGGTGGCACCGGCTGCGGCCCGCCACCGTTCCATTGCAGCGGGGGGCGGCGGCAGGAGTACCCCGGTTCCGCTGTCAGGCCGCTGACACCTGGTGTCAGCGACCTGTCCGGCCGTGGCGTGGCGTCCCGTGCATGCTGGGGTGCGACGGGGACGTGAGGCAGGCGTGAGGAAGAGGGGTCCGCATGGCCGTCCCGCCGGACGTGCTCAGGTCGGCCGTCGAGCTGTACCTGGCGCTCCACACCCGTCCGGAGCCCGCAGGGGCCGAGGAGCGCACGGCCGCCGCGCTGGCCGCCTGGCTGCGCGCCGACGGGTACGCCGTCACCACCGGCGTCGGCGGCCACGGCGTCGCCGGGGTGCTGCGCAACGGGGACGGGCCGGTCGTCCTGCTGCGCGCCGAACTGGACGCGCTGCCCGTCCAGGAGGAGACGGGCCTCGCCTGGGCGAGCGAGGTCCCCGGGATGATGCACGCCTGCGGGCACGACCTGCACCTCGCCGCGCTGGCGGGCGCGGCCCGTGTCCTCGCCGGGTCGGCCGCGTCGTGGCGGGGCACCGTCGTCGCCGTCGGCCAGCCCGCCGAGGAGACCCTCACCGGGGCGCGGGACATGCTGGCGGACGGCCTCTACGAGCGCTGCGGCGTGCCGGACGCGGTGCTCGCGCAGCACGCCGCGCCGCTGCCCGCCGGGACGGTGGCGCACGCACGGGGCGCCGTGCTCGCCGGGAGCAGGACCCTGGACGCGGTGCTGCACGGCGCGGGCGGCCACGGCGGCACGCCGCACCTGACGGTCGATCCGGTGCTGGCCGCTGCCGCCGCCGTGCTGCGGCTCCAGGGGATCGTCTCGCGCGAGACGGCGCCGGCCGAGCAGGCCGTGCTGACGGTCGGCAGGCTCAGGGCGGGCGAGCTGGCGAACGTCGTCCCCGACCGGGCGGAACTCGGCCTCAGCCTGCGGGCGTTCGGCGAGGACACGCTCGACCGGATGACGGCGGCGGTGCGGCGGGTGCTGCGCGCCGAGAGCGACGCGTCCGGCTGCCCGCGCCCGCCGGACGTGACCGTGGCGGCACGTTCGCCCGCGCTGGTGCCCGACCCGGGGCTGACCGGGCGCGTACGGGTGGCGCACGAGGAGGCGTTCGGCGCGCGGCGGGTGCTGGAGTGGCAGCCGGCGACGGCGACGGAGGACTTCCCGTGGTTCGGCCCGGCGGGCGCCGGGCTGCACGGCGGGACGGCCGTGCGCACCGCGTACTGGATGCTGGGGACCGTCCCGGCGGCGCGGTGGCGCGCCGCGCTCGCCCCCGGCGGGCCGCCGCCGCCGTCCAACCACTCCCCCGCGTTCGCGCCCGACGTGCGCACGGCGCTGCCCACCGGCGTCGAGGCGCTGACGGGGGCCGCGCGGCGGGTGCTCGGCGCGGCGGTGCCCGCCCCGGCGCGGGCGGCGGGGTGAGCGCTGCGGCGGCGGTGGAGGTCGTCGCGGTGCGGCGCGACGCGTCCGCGCCGTACGCGGAGACGACCGCCGTGCGCCTCGTGTGGCTGCTGCGGGCGCACCGGCCGCGCTGCGCCGGGATCGAACGGGACCGTGTGCGGCTGCGGCTGGCGGACGGGCCGCCGGGCGGTCAGGCGGCCGCGCGGGCGGCGCTGCGGCGTGCGCTGGCGAACGGGTCGGTGCCGGGGTGGGCGGTGGAGCGGCGCGGATGACGGGCGGCGGGCGTGGGTGTGGGGCGTGGGTGTGGGGCGTGGGGCGGTCAGATCCAGCCGCGTTCGCGGGCGAGCAGCGCGGCCTGCGCCCGTGTCGACGCCCCGAGCATGCGCATGACATCCGCAATGTGGCGGCGATAAGTGCGCACCGAGACGCCGAGGTCGCGCGCGCCGGTCTCGTCCTTGCCGACCGTGCACATCAGCCGCAGCACGCGCAGTTCGGCGCCGGACAGGTCGGGGCGCCGGTCGGCCGGGGGGCGCACGGCCAGCGACACGTCGTCCGCCTGCTCCCAGATCCGCTCGAACAGCCCCGCCAGGCTCGCGACCAGCACGCCGTCGCGGACCAGCAGCGCCCGGCTCGTGTCCCGCCGGGGGTCGAGCGGCATCAGGGCGGCACGCCGGTCGTAGACGACGACGTGGTCCGACATCTCGGCGGCGACGCGTACCCGGGCGCCCCTGCGGACGAGTTCGCCGAGGTACGCGGCCGTCGGCTCGTGCGCGAGCGCCGTGCCGGTGACGACCATGCGGCGGCGCACGCCACGGCGCAGCGCGCGGAAGTCGCGGGCCCGCACACCGGCCGACCCCTCGGGCGACAGACGGGCGCGCGGTTCGGCGGAGACGATCTCCTCGCGGGCGAAGAAGGCGAGGTCGTCCATCCGGTCGTGGATGGCGCTGCCGCCGTCGAGCTGTTCGATGCCCTGGGCGGGCGCGGCGCGGCGGGCGGTCTCCGCGCGTAGCGTGTCGAGCACGTGACGGTACTGCGTGATGCGCTGGATCTCCTGGTACATGTCACGCAGCCGCAGTTCGCTGAGCCTGGCGAGCGCGATCTCGGGATCGGCCGCCGTCGTACAGCCGGGAAGCTCGCCGGGTCTGAGCAGGCCGAGGCGGGTGAGGCGGTCCAGCGCGAGGCGCACGGCCTCGGGGTCGGCGTCCAGGACGAGGGGCAGTCCTTCGCGGGTCGTGCCGGGGTGGCGCAGGAAGTGACGGTAGACGGCTTCCTCGGTCGGGGACACACCGAAGTCCGCCAGTTCGTTCGCATGCACGTCGGACACTCCTGTGGGGGTGGCCCCGTGTGGGGGCACGGGCGGGGAGCGGGGTGCGGGCCGGGTGGGGCCCGGAGTCGCCTTGTTCCTGCCCGTTCGCATACGGCGCCGAACACCTGATCATCGCCGGACGACCAGGCAGGGACGACCGTCCCGGTCAGCGCGCCGCACCGGCCGTAGCGGAAGGGAAGCGTCCGGCCGCGCGCCCCGCCCCAACGGCGGACGGGCGCCGCGTCGCACCCGCCGGGGAGGACCGGGCGGGGTTACCTTCACGGACGGAACGCGGCCCGTCACCCGCGTCCACGGCCGTCCCCGGCCCACCGTCGGAAGGGGTCCCATGCACCGCTCGTCCCGCGCCTCCCGCCTCGCCCTCGCCTGCGCCGCCCTCACCCTGGGCACGGCCTTCGCGCCGCCGGGGGCCGCGCCCGGCGGCGGCGAGCCGTCCGCCGTGTTCGTCCAGAACAACGGGGCGGAAGGCAACGAGATCGTCGCCTACGCCCGCGCGTACGACGGCACGCTCACCCGCCGGGGCGTCCATCCGACCGGCGGCGACGGCGCGGCCCTCGAAGGGGCCGTCGCCGACGACCTGGCCTCCCAGGGCTCCCTGACCTACGACCCGGGCCACGGCCTGCTCTACGCCGTCAACGCGGGCAGCGACACCCTCACCGTCTTCCGCGTCCACGGCACCCGGCTCGAACGCCTCCAGGTCATCTCCTCCGGCGGCGACTTCCCCGTGAGCGTCACGGCGCACGGCGACCACGTGTACGTGCTCAACGCGCTCGGCGGCGGCAGCGTCCAGGGATTCGCGTACGCGTCGGGGCGGCTGACCGCGCTGCCGCGCACGCACCGCGACCTCGGCCTCGACCCGGCGGCGGCCCCGCAGTTCCTCAACACCCCCGGCCAGATCGGCTTCACACCGGACGGCTCGGGGCTGCTCGTCACCACCAAGGCGAACGGCGACCGCGTGCTGCACTACCGGATCGACGCGTACGGCCGCCCCGCCGCACGCCCCGTGGTGACGGAGCTGCCGGACGCCGTGCCGTTCGGCTTCGCCTTCGACCGGGGCGGGCGGCTCGTGCTGGCCGAGGCCGGGCCGAACGCCGTGGCCGTCTTCGACATCACGCCGGGGGGCGGGCTGCGGCAGGTGAGCGAACGCGCCACCGGGGAGACGGCGACCTGCTGGGTCGTCAGGAGCGGGCACCTCTTCTACGCGTCGAACGCGGGCAGCGACTCGGTCGGCGTCCTGCGCGGTGAACGGTCGGGCAACCTCGAACTGCGCGCCATCACCCCGACGGAGGCGGGCCCCATCGACGCCGCCGCGTCCGCCGACGGACGGCACCTGTACGTGCAGACGGGCGTCGCGTCCACCGTCGAGGCGTTCGCGATCGGCCGCGACGGATCGCTGACGCGGGTCGGCTCCGTCCCGGTCCCCGGCGGAGACGGCGGCGAGGGCATCGCGGTGGTGTGACGGACCGCTCCACCCGGCCCGGACGGCTGGCGCAGCCGGTCGTCCAACTCGCCCTTTCACGGGCGGGACTTCGCCCACCGTGTCGTGCTCACCGCGCTCGCGGGGCGGGTGACGCACGCGGGTTGAGCGTCTCGTGCGCCCGGCGCGGGAGCCGGGTGGCTCCCGCGCCGGGGGACGGGCCTCAGGGGGTGTGGCGGGGCAGGGTCGTGAGGTCGGCGCGGGTCGCGGGGCGGAAGCGGACGGCCTGGCCGCCGCTGCGCCCGAGATCGGCGGTGAACGTGTCGGCCGCCGTCACGAGCGTCCGGGTGACGGCGAGCGCGGTCGGGTTCGTGTCGTAGTCGGCGTCCGGCGCGTCGGTGTACGCCTCGGCGACCCACTCCCCCGCGCCGAGGAACGACAGCGGATAGCTCAGCGTCCTGGCGTGCTCCCCGGTCATGGCGCCGGTGAACCACTCGCGCCCGGAGCGGCGTGCCGTCACCAGGTGGTCGCCCACCTCGGCGGCCAGCACCTCCGTGCGGTCCCAGCGGGCGGGGACGTCGCGGATGAACCCGAGCCCGGGGGCGTCCCGGTAGTGCTCCGGCAGGTCGGCGGCCATGTGCAGACCCGAGAAGTACGTGACGTAGTAAGCAAGTTGCTTGCCGACCGTGGTGTGCACGCGGCGCCCGAGCTGCTGCGGGTCCCACAGGATGTCCATGATGCCCGGCGTGTAGTCCATCGGCCCGGACAGGCCGCGCGTGAAGGGCAGGATCAGCGTGTGCTCCGGGGTGTTGCCCTCGCTGAACGCGTCCCACTCCTGGCCGCGCACCGCCTCGCGGGAGATGGCGTTGGGGTACGTGCGCATCTCGCCGCTCGCGTGCACGCACTCGTGGCAGTTGACGTTGATCCGGTGCTCGGCCGCCGCCTCCAGCACGCGCCGGTAGTGGTTGATCATGAACTGGTCGTAGTGGTTGTGGCCGGGGATGTCGCCGACATACCCGGTCTTCACGTAGTTGACGCCCAGGTCCTCGTAGAGGGTGAACGCCTCGTCGAGCTGCGCCTCGTAGTTCTCGACGTTGGCGCCCGTCTCGTTGTGCATGATGAACTCGACGCCCCTCTCCCGCGCGTACGAGACCACCTCGCGCAGGTCGAAGTCGGCCGTGGGCCGGGTGAACGACTGGTCGCCCCAGTCTCCTTCCCACCCCTGGTTCCAGCCTTCCGCGAGCAGGCCCTCGATGCCGTTGGCGGCGGCGAAGTCGATGTACCGCTTGGCGCGCGCGGTGGTCGCGCCGTGCCGGGGCCCGGTCTCCCAGGTGGCCTGGTCCTGCTGCATCACCCACCAGATGCCGACGTACTTGACCGGCTCGATCCACGAGGTGTCGCCGCCGCAGATCCGGCAGGGCGGGTTGAGGTTCTCCAGCAGGTGCGACTCGATCAGGCCCGCCGCGTCGGGCGCGACGGTGAGCGCGCGCCACGGCAGGGCGCGCCCCGCGCGAGTGACGACGGCGGCGTCCCTGCCGGGGGTGGGGACGAGGTCCGCGCGCAGGCTCCCGTCCTCCGGTGTGACGGTCATGGCGGCGTAGTCGACGAGGTCGGCCTCGTGGACCGACAGGTGGATGCCGTCCGGCCGGCGGAAGGTGACGGGCGCGTTGCTCTTCCCCATCGCGCTGAGCGGGGTGGAACGCCACGGGTTCTCGTCGCTGTTGTCGTCGCGCGGCGTCCACCAGGCGACGGGGTCGCCCGTCAGGTCGAACTCGGTGGCCTCGTCGGCGATGCGCAGCGACCGCAGGCCCGGCTGCTCCGGCACGTCGTAGCGGAGCGCGACGCCGTCGTCGTACGCGCGGACGATGACGGAGAACGTGCGGCCGTCGCGCTGCCGCAGGTCGACCGTCAGCTCCTCGTACCGGTCGCGGACCTCGGCGTCGGCGCCCCAGACCGGCTGCCAGGTGCTGTCGTACGCGCGGGTGCGGTGGCCGGTGACGGCGACGTCGTGGCCGAGCACCGTGCCGTCGGTGAGGCGCAGTCCGAGGTCCGAGGGGGCGACGAGGAGGGTGCCCGCGCGGGACACGCTGTAGGTGAGCCGCCCGCCGGACGCGGAGACCGCGAGAGTCAGCGTGCCGTCGGGCGAGGTGGCCGCGGGTCCTGCCGCGTCGACCGGTGCCGCGCCCGGGGCGGGGGGCGCCGCGCTCGACGGGGCGGCCCAGAGGGTGAGGAGGAGCAGTGCGAGCACCGGGACCAGGGCGGTCACGGGGCGGGCGGGGAAGCGTGGACGCAGCGGTTCTGACACGTTCGTGTTCACTCCAGGGTGGTGCACCCCTCCCCCGTGGAGCACGGACGCCGGTGGCGGCGGGCAGGGCCGGGACGGGTGGGCGGGACGCGCGCCGCACGGCGCGGCGCGCGGGGGACGCCTGGCTCCGGAAGCCTCGTCCCGGCCCGGCTCGGCCCGGCTCGCGCCGGGTCCCGGCGCCGGGGGCGTCGCGGGCCGCCCGTCCTGACGGGCGGCCCGCCGAACTCACTGCGCGGGGAGGGTTATCACGGCCAAGCCCCCGTATCTCACGGCTCGTCACCTAGCGACGCGGCACAGCACCCGCCCGCGCCCCCGCGCTCGACGAAATTTCCGGAGAGAACGGGGCGTTCGCGGGCATTTCGGGGCCATCCTACCGCCGGGCGGCGTGCCGGGCCGGACAGGACACGGCCCGGAAGTCCTCACCCGGACACCCGGCGCGCAGGAGGTCGCGGGGAGTCCGGCGGGATGGGAGAAGCCCGAGCGGCGGGCGTGCGGTACGGGCGGTCGCCTTGCTCACGGTGTGCCGTGCTCGTCCCGGCGGGCGGAGACCACCGATGCCCCGGCCGACCGCCGTACGCGCCGGCCGGCGGTAAGGAAGCGGCTCACCACCGAGCGGGAGAAGGTACGCGGCGAGCAGGGCACTCGTCCGGCCGGCGAGGGCCGCCGTCCGGGCCGGACGAGGCCGTACGCCGGGCCCTGTCCCCGGTGGCCGGGGAGAAAACGCCGCGCGAGCCGCCGTGCGGCCATGCTAGAAAGCCGGGATGCCGTCCCGCCACACCCTGCTTCCCCGTTCGGCGCCCGCCGCCTCGGGGATATCGTCCCGTTCGATCGCCGCGATGCTGGACAGGCTCGAAGCGCGATCGGGCGAGAGCCACTCCCTCATGGTCGTCCACCGCGGTCAGGTGGTGGCCGAGGGCTGGTGGGCGCCGTACTCGGCCGACCGGCCGCACCTTCTCTACTCGCTGACCAAGTCGTTCACCTCGATCGCCGTGGGGCTCGCGATCGGCGACGGGCTGCTCTCGCTGGACGACCGCGTGGTGGACGTGCTGCCCGACCGCGTGCCGGCCGGTGTGTCGGAGCAAGGCCGCCGCATCACCGTCCACCACCTGCTGTCCATGACGGCAGGACACCCCGCCGACAGCCTCACCGAGGCGTGGGAGCGGGAACCCGGCGACCTGGTGAAGGGCTTCCTGGGCCTGCCGTTCGCCACGGCCGAGGGAACGCGGCACGTCTACGACAACTCGACCACCTACATCCTGGCCCGGATGGTGGAGCGGGTCACGGGCCGCGGCCTTCCGGAGTTCCTCGACGCGCGCCTGTTCACGCCGATGGGCATCGACCACGCCGAGTGGGACCGGGTGGCGAGTGGCGCCGCCTTCGGCTTCCACGGACTGCACCTGACGACCGAGTCCGTCGCCGCCTTCGGCGAACTGCTGCGGCGCGGAGGCGTGTGGGGCGGCCGACAGCTCGTCCCGCGCGACTGGGTGGAGCTGGCGACCAGCCGCCACATCGGCAGCGGATGGGTTCTGGACGGATCGGACCAGGCCGACTTCTCCCACGGCTACGGCTACCAGTTCTGGATGTCGCGTCACGGCTACCACGGCCATGGCTCCTACGGGCAGCAGTGCGTGGTCATACCGTCCCACGATCTCGTCGTCGCCGTGACCGCCCAAGGAGAGTCCCAGAGCGTGCTCGACGCCGTGTGGGAGTACCTGCTGCCCGGCGTGGGTCACGCGGCAAGCCCTCAGGACGACGCGATCCTCGCCGATCGGCTGCGGCGACTGTCGCTGCGGCCGGTGCCGGGGTCGGCCGACCCGGGGCGCGCGGTCAGCGCGAGACTCGACGCCTCGGCCGAGGGGTCGGCCCTGCCCGGCGGAACGGCGGTCACCGTCGATCCCACCGACGGCGGATGGCGCGTACGCCTCGGATCGCTCCTCGAAGTCGAGGTCGGCCACGGCGACTGGCGGGAGAGCGCCCCGCTCGGCCGGCCGATCGTGGCGGCCGGCGCCTGGCAGGGCGGCACCTACGCCGCCGATCTCTACGTCATCACGACCCCGCACCGCGTCCGGCTGGCCGTCGACGCCGACGCGGGGACCGCGACGGCGACCTGGAGCACCCCGCCCCTGACCGGCCCCAGCCTGGAACTGCACGCGCGGTCGCCGCTGATGACGCGGCCTGACGTCGCGTAGGGCGGCGCTCGCCGGGGCCGGGAGCGCGCGTCAGGCCCCGGCCTCGACGGCGCGCAGGTGGGCCTCCGCGTCGCGGCGCAGCTCGTCGGTGTAGCGGACCCGGCCACCGCGCCCCGCGTAGCGGCGGTCGCGGGTGCCGCTGGTGCGGCGCAGGACGGTGACGCTGTTCTGCATCAGCTTCTGCGACTCCAAAAGGTTCACGACCTCCAGTTCGCCGGGGTGGGCGTGCTGGAACCGCTCGATGTAGCGCAGCAGCGCCTCGCCCTCGGGATAGGTCATCAGGTAGTGCATGACGACGAGGCCGCCGTCCGGGTCGATCAGCTCCCAGAAGTGGTCGAAGAACCAGAGGCACTCCCACGCGTCGATCCACGCGAAGTCGATCGGCGTGAACCCGGCGGGGAGCCGGTCGGCGGCGTCCCGCAGGTCCGAGTTGACGACCGTCACCAGCCCGTCGAGGCCGAGCCCGCCGAGCACCTCGCGGACGCGCCCCGCGGAGGAGTCGGCGATCGAGAGGTTGTCCACGGCGACCAGCCGCGGCCGGTAGGGGGCCAGATGGGGCGAGGGGGACACCAGGGGCGGGTCGGCGAGCAGCCAGGTGTCGTCGAGTCCGGCGCCGCGGGCGAGGTGGTCGCGGGTCTTGGCGGCGAGCGCGGCCGACTCGGCGCGCACGGTCTCCTCGACGTCGGCGAGGGCGGCGGCGAGAAAGGGAGTTGTGTACCCCATTCCCACTTCGAGTACACGCTCCGGGCGCAGAAGCTGAATGAGGTTCGCGAGCAGCGGGCCGACGACCTCCGTGCCCATACCGGGGACACTCAGCCCGGCGACGGCGGCGCGGAACTCTTCACCGTGAACTCTGTGTGTCATTTTCCCTGTCCTTGTCCGGGCGCCGGACCGTTCGCCGGCGCCTGCCGGACGCGCGGCCCGACGGCGTGAAGGCACGTCAATGTCAGCCGTGGGAGAAGCCCTGGTCGGGCGGGACGGAGGAATGTCCTCAGATCCTTTCTCCGCACCATTGCCGAATCAACACCGCGCCCTAACATGTATGCGCACTGCACGATCATGCAGGGGGAATGAAATGGGACAAACAGAATGTGACAGAGCGGCCTGCGGCGGTAGTGAGCTGTGCGAGGCCGGGCTGCGGCAGTACCGCGAGGCGATGGCGGTCGGCGGGATCGCCGCGGAGCCGGCCGCACGCTGCCTCGTGGCCCTTGGCCTGCTGGAACCGGCCGCCGACGACCCCGGACTGCACGTGCCCGTCCCGCCGGTGGTGGCCGCCGGCCGGGCGATGGCCCCCATCGAGGAGGAGCTGGCGACCGCCCACCGCAGGCTGATCTTCCTGGCCGGATCCTTCCGCTCCGCCGAGGAGGTGTTCGCTTCGGCACACAGGAAGGATCTTCCGCACGCGACCGTCTTACACGGCGGCGACCTCATCGCCCGCACCATCGACGCGTCGGTCGCCGCGTGCCAATCCGAATTGCTCACCGCACAGCCCGGCGGACGGCGGCCGCCCGATATCCTCGAAACCGTCGTCCAGCGCAATCTGGAATTGCTGGAACGCGGCGTCAGCCAGCGCACGCTCTACCAGCACGCGGTATGGACGCATCCGCCCACCGCCGAATACATCAGGAAGGTCGCGGAAGCGGGCGGAAACATCCGTACGGTCGGCGAGATGTTCGACCGGCTCATCATCTGCGACCGCGAGGTCGCCTACATACCGACCGGCCCCGACTATCCGGACGAGGCCCTGGAGGTCCGTGACCCGGCGCTGGTGTGGTTCCTCGCCAACGTCTTCGAGTACGCGTGGGCGCGCGGCACCCCGGTCGAACCGGCCATGCACCGGCGGCCGAGGACCGTCGTCTCCGAGATCGAGCAGAGCATCATCCGCTTCCTTGTCGCCGGGCACACCGAGGAGCGGATCGCGCGGGGCCTCGGCATCAGCCGCCGGACGGTCGCCGAGTACATCAGCCGCATCTCCCGGCGGCTCGGCAGCGTCAGCCGCGCGCAGCTCGGCTACCTCATCGCCGTGAACGGCCTGCTCGCCGACCACTTCGTCACGGACGCCGGGGTGCCCGCCGACCCGGAAGGGCACGGCGGGGTGTGACGGCGTCCGTGACGAAGTGGTCGGGGCGGCCGGTGTCAGCGCAGCGCGGCGCGCGCCGCGTCGGCCTCCCGCGCGATGGTGTCGCAGACGCCCGCCACGTGGTCGAAGAGGTAGAAGTGCCCGCCGGGCCATGAGCGGTACGTGGTCGCGGCCGTCGTCTGCTCGCGCCACGGCGCGGCCGTGGCGGCGGTCGCCACCGCGTCGTCCCGCCCGGTGAAGACGGTCAGCGGGACGTCGAGCGGCGGCCCCGGATGCCGCCGGTAGGTGTCCACGACCGCCAGGTCGCCGCGCAGGACGCGCAGCATCCCGTCGAGGACGTCCGGCATGGCGAACACGTCGTCCGGTGTGCCGCCCAGGTCGCGCAGGAACGCGGTGAGCCGCTCGCGGGGCCACAGGTGCCGCCGGTCGTCGTCCTGGCGGTGCCCGGGGGCGGGCGCGGCGGACAGCCCGGCCCAGACGGGCGGCGTGCCCTCCCGCGCCAGGGCGCGTGCCGTCTCGAAGGCGAGCAGCGCGCCCATGCTGTGGCCGAAGACCGCCCAGGGACCGGTGAGCAGCGGGCGCAGCCGGGGGACGAGGAAGGTGACGGCCTCCCGGGAGCTGCGGCAGAGGGGTTCGCCGGGTGCCATCAGGCGGCCGGGCAGGTCGGCGGCCAGGACGCGCCAGTCGGCGGGGAACCGCCGGGCGAACGGCGCGAAGGCCGCCGCGGAGCCTCCCGCGTGGTGCACCAGCAGCAGGGTGAACGGCGCGGCGCCGCCCGCCCCTTCGCCGCCGCCGGAGGCCGGGGCGAGCAGGCGGCGCAGGTCCTTCACCCCGGCGCCGGTCGCGACGTCCGTCACCGCGCCGCTCACCCGCCCCGGTGTTCGAGCGCCGTGACGGCCCAGGTGAAGCCCATGCCGCTGCTGGCGACGAGGACGAGGTCGCCGGGCGCCAGCCGCTTCTCGTCGAGCAGCCCCCGCAGGGCGATGAACGGGTCGGAGCCGCCCATGTGGCCCAGCCGGTCGTAGTGGAAGACGCTCTTCTCCGCCGGGAGGCCGAGCCGGTCGAGCAGGCGCTCGTGCATGCCCTTGTCGCCCTGGTTGATCAGCAGGAACGCCACGTCGGACAGGTCGCGGCCGGCGGCGGCCAGGACGTCGGCGGCGCGGGCCGGGAAGTTCTCCAGATACGCGTCGGCGAGTCCGGGTCTGCGGCCCCGGCGGCGCATCAGGACACGGTCGTCCTCCAGGTCGCCCGAGTAGTAGTCGGCCCAGGCCGGGTCGGTGCGCATGGCGGAGCCGAGGACGGCGAGGGCGCAGTCGTCGCGGCCGAGCAGGACGGCGGCGGGCGCGTCGCCGAAGTTGAACAGCGCCTTGGACTCCGGGTCCTCGTGGTCGACCAGCCTGCTGAGCCGGTCGCCGATGAGCACGAGGACGAACGGACCGGCGCCGAGCGCGAGTTCGTTCATCCCGGCGCGCACGGCGGTCATCCCGCCGTTGCAGAAGTTGGCGATCTCGAAGCAGTGCGCCCGGGTGATGCCCAGCTCCTGCGCCACGCGGGCGGCGGGCGTCCAGAAGGGCAGGTCCCACTCCCCCGAGCCTGAGTAGATGACGTGGCTGATGTCCTCCAGCCGCACGCCGTTGCGCTCGATGACGGCCCGCGCGGCGTCCGCCGCCAGTTCCCACGCCGCCTCGTTCTCGGCGAGGACGGGGAACGAGGGGGTGTGCGTGATGGCGAGGATGTCCGCGACGGGGAGCCCTGAGGCGGCGCTCATCTCGTGGACGTCCGCGCGCGCGGACGGGAAGCGGACCTCGAAGTCGACGATGCCCGCGGCGGCGGACCCCCGTCCGGTCACGGCGCCGTCCTCCCGTCGCCCGACGTCAGCTCGCGCAGGCGCGCGAGACGGCCGAGGCCGCCGAGGACGTCCTCGGTGGGCAGCCCGAAGTCGACCAGGCAGGCGATCTCGTCCACCCCGATCTCCCGGAACCGCGCCACGTGCGCCGCGACCTTCTCCACCGTGCCGAGCAGCCCGCCGCCGTCGTAGTACCGGTCGAAGGAGCGGGCGACGATGAAGTCCACGTCGTCGGGCGTCAGCCGCGAGGCGTCGATCCGCCGCCCGTCGAGCGAGGAGCCGAGGAGCAGGCCGAGCGAGCTGCGCAGGTAGTCGCCGAGCGGACGGCGTACAACCTCCCTGACCGCGTCGTCGTCCTCGCCGAGGAACGTGTGGACCATCAGGGCGACATGGCCCCGCCAGCCGTCCGTCCTGCCGCACTGCGCCGCCGCCGCGCGGTACTCGGTGATCTTCGCGGCGAGGTCGCCGGTGTCCTGGCCCAGCAGGTGCGTGAGCAGCCCGGCGCCGAGCCGCCCGGCGTTCCTGAACGTCTCGACGCCGCCCGCGCTGGTGACCCAGACGGGCAGCTCGGGCTGGACGGGCGGCGGGTAGATCCGCAGCTCGCGCTCGTCCCCCACGCCGTCGCGGAACGTCACCTTCTCGCCGCGCCACAGCGCCCGTACCTGCTCCACCTGCTCGGCCAGCAGCCGCCTGCGGTCCGCGTAGTTCTCGGGGCGGAGCGCGAAGTCGGTGGCGTGCCAGCCGGAGGCGAAGGACAGGCCGGCCCGGCCGCCCGACAGGTTGTCCACGACCGACCACTCCTCCGCGATGCGCAGCGGGTGGTGCAGCGGCGCGACGACGCTGCCCGCGCGGATGCCGATCCGCTCGGTGACGGCGGCGACGGCCGCGCCGGTGACCGCGGGGTTCGGGTAGAGGCCGCCGAAGGGGTGGAAGTGCCGCTCCGGCGTCCAGACGGCGGAGAAGCCGTTCCGGTCGGCGAAGCGGGCGCCCTCCAGCAGCAGTTCGTAACGGTCGTGGTCCTTCTCGGTGCTGTCGTTGGCGAAGTAGAACAGGCTGAAGTCCATGGGGCCTCCCGGGGAGGGTCTATGCGACGGACTGTTCGACGGAGGAGGGGGCGGGCAGCCGGGTGCGTTCCGCCCAGGCGGCGACGGACGGCGCGGCCGTCCCGGCGGCGAGCAGCAGCACCGAGAAGATGAGCCAGCCGGGACGACCGAGCCCGGCGATCAGGCCGGTGGCCAGCGCGGGCGTCACGACGGTGCCGAGCTGCGTGGACATGCCGAACATGCCCTGGTACTGGCCCTGCGCGTGGTCGGGCGCGAGGCCGTAGGCGAGCGACCAGGCGCCCGCGCTGTAGAACATCTCGCCGCCCACGTGGACGAGCGCGCCTGCCACCAGGATCACGACGGCCAGCCACGTCGGCTGCCCGGACGCCATGGCGAAGAACGCGCAGCACGCCGCGAGCAGCACGCCGGACCTGCGCAGCGCGCGTGCGCCGCCCGACACCTCCTCGCTGCCGCGCCCGGCCCGCACCTGGAACAGGACGACGACCACCGAGTTGAGGATGATCAGCAGCGAGTACAGCCAGGTGGGGGCGGACGTCTCGTCGGTCATCCAGATGGGCAGCGCCACGGTCAGGATGCCGATGTTCATGATGAGGACGGAGTTCAGCAGGGCCACGATGGCGTAGGGCGCGTCCCGCAGCACGACCCACTTGGGGCCCTCCTGGTCACGCGGGACGGGCGGGACCTGCGGCACCGTCAGGTAGGCGAGCCCCGCGGCGATGAACAGGACGCCGCCCGCGACGAGCATCACCGTGTACGCCGGTCTGCTGTCGAAGTACAGGGCGACGGCGCCGCCCGCCGCGCCGAGGGACACGCCGAGGTTGCTGACGGCCCGCATGTACGACCAGGCGCGGACCCGTTCCTTCTGCGGGATGAGCCCGGCGACCAGGGCGCCGCGCGCCGCGTCCGTGGACGACTCGGCGGCGAGCGCCAGGCTCGTCACGAGGACGAGGCCGGGGAAGTTCTGTACGAAGCCGTAGCATGCCGTGAACCCGCCGAGCAGCAGCAGGCAGACGACGGTCGTGTTACGCGGGCCCAGCACGTCGGCGAGCCGTCCCGCCGGGATGCTCGCGGTCATGCCGACGGCCGCGCCGATGGTCAGCGCGAGGCCGACCTGCGCGGCGGGGATGTCGACGGCGCGCGTGAAGAACAGCACGCTGACGGTCATCAGGATGCCGTGGGCCGATGTCTTCGACAGGTTGCTCAGGCACAGTACGCGGACGATTCCCTTGGGCGGGATGATGTCCTGGAGGAACGACACCGAGATCTCCTATGTGGCAGCTCCCGCCGTGTCCGCCGGAGCGGGCGCCAGCAGGTCCGAGGTGATGCGCGGCCGGTCGGTCTTGCCGTTGGCGTTCAGCGGCACGGCGTCCAGGTGCCGGAAGGTCCGGGGCACCATGTGGACGGGCAGCATCTTCCGCAGGGCGCGGCCGAGGGCCTGGGGCTCCGCCGGACTGCCTGTGTAGCAGCCGACGAGTTCGGTGTCGCCGCCGGACCGCAGGGCGATCACGACGGCCTGGCGGACGGTGGGGAGGCGGCGCATCGCGGCCTCGACCTCCCCGAGTTCGACGCGGTAGCCGCGTATCTTGACCTGGTTGTCGAGCCGTCCGAGGTGGACGAGGCGGCCGCCCTCGCGGCGGACGCGGTCGCCGGTGCGGTAGTAGTGCTCGGGCGTGGGCGGCCCCGCGCCGTCGAGGACGGTGGCCCCGTCGGCGCCGTGCAGCAGGAACCGGCCCGCGTTGTCGGCCGGGTCGAGGTAGCCGTCGAAGCGCTGCGGGCCGCGCACGCACAGCTCGCCCTCGTCGGCGGGGTGTCCCGCCTCGTCGAGGACGAGGTGGTCGAGGAACGGGTAGACCTCGCCGATGGGCACGGTGTCGTTGGCCGTCGCCGGCCAGGCGCCCGGGTCGGCGGGCAGCGTGTACTCGGCGCAGGCGACGGTGAGTTCGGTGGGACCGTAGACGTTCTCGACGGTGGTGGCGGGCGCGGCCGCGCGCCAGGCGGTGGCCTGGTCGTACGACAGCGGCTCGCCGATGAAGACGCTCAGCCGCAGGCAACCGGCGCGCCCGGCGGGCAGGTTGCCCAGTTCGGCCGCGACGGAGACGACGGACGGGACGGAGAACCAGTGGGTGATGCCGCGCTCCGCCACGTGGTCGACGGGCGTGAGGAGGTCGGCGCGGCCGGGGACGACGAGCGTGGCGCCCGCGCCCCAGGTGACGAACAGGTCGAAGACCGAGGGGTCGAAGGTGAGGTCGAAGGTGTGGGACATGCGGCAGCCGGGGCCGATGCCGTAGCGGGCGATGTTGTGGGCGAGATAGGGCGTGAGGTTGCGGTGGCGGATGGGGACGCCCTTGGGGCGGCCCGTGGACCCGGAGGTGAACAGCACGTACGCCACGTCGTCCGGGCCGGCGGCGTACGGCGGCAGCGGCGGGTGCGCGGGGGCGGTGGCCCGCGCGGCGGCGGTCACCTCCTGGGCGGTGAGCCGCAGTTCGGTGGGCACGGCGCCGCGCAGGCCGCCGTCGAGCTGCCGGGCGTCGGCCGCGTCGGCGAGCAGCACCTCGGCGCCGGCCAGGTCGGTGATCATGCGGTTGCGCGCGGCGGGGAACGCCGGGTTGACCGGTGTGACGGTGGCGCCGAGGCGCAGCGCGGCCAGGTATCCGGCGAGGGAGACGACGCCGCGGGTCGCCATGACGGAGACCCGCGCGGGCGGCCCGCCGTGCGCGCCGGTGATGCGGGCGGCGACCGCCTCGGCGGCGCGGCGCAGTTCGGCGTACGTGAACGTCTCGCCGTCGGCTTCGAGGGCGGGCAGGTCCGCGTGGCGGTCGGCGGCGGCGGCGAACCACGCGTGGAGCGTCCGGGCGTCAGCCACGGGCCGCCTCCCCGGTGTGCGCGGCGACGCCCAGGTCCGGTGCGTCGAGCCGCATGGTCGTGGGCGGGTCCTGCCGCCGCGGGTCGATGTGGAGCAGGTCGATGCCCTCGTGCGCCGCGGTGCCGTCGCCGGGGAGGGCATCGGCGCGCGAGCCATCGTACGAGGTGAAGCCCGCGAAGCGGTAGGCCACCTCCATCATGCGGTTGCGGTCCGTGCGGCGGAAGTCGGCGAAGAGACGCACCCCGGCGCGGGCGGCCTCGTCGGTGAGCCAGCGCAGCAGGACCGATCCGGCGCCGAAGGAGACGACGCGGCAGGAGGTGGCGAGCAGCCGCAGCAGCCAGGCGCCCGGGTGCCGTTCGAGCAGGACGATGCCGACGGCGCCGTGGTCGCCGAAGCGGTCGGCGAGCTGGACGACGAGGACCTCGTGGCGCGGGTCGGCGAGGAGGGCGCGCAGCTCCTCGTCGCCGTAGTGGACGCCGGTGGCGTTCATCTGGCTGGTGCGCAGGGTGAGTTCCTCGACGCGTGTGAGGTCGTCGCCGGTGGCGCGGCGGATCGTCATGACGAGATCGAGGGTGCGCAGGAAGTCCTCGTCGGGCCCGGCGAAGTCCTCGCGGGCGGCCTCGCGGCGGAAGCCGGCGCGGTACATCTCGCGGCGGCGGCGCGAGTCGGCGGTGACGACGGGGCTGAACTCGGGGCGTTCCGGCAGGCCGGGCACCTCGTGGGCACCGTAGCAGCGGACGTCGGGCAGGTGGTGGGCGACCTCGGCGCGCTCGGCGGGCTGGTCGTCCACGAACGCCACGGTGCCGTGGGCGAAGCCGAGCGCGTCGGCGATCTCGCGCACGGACCGGGACTTGGGGCCCCAGCCGATGCGGGGCAGCACGAAGTAGTCGGCGACGCCGAACTTCTCCAGCCACTCCCAGGCGTGGTCGTGGTCGTTCTTGCTGGCGACGGACTGGAGGATGCCGCGTTCGTCGAGTGTGGTGATCACGCGGCGGACGTCGTCGGACAGCGTGACCTCGCCGTCTTCGAGGACGGTGCCCTTCCACAGGGTGTTGTCGAGGTCCCAGACCAGGCACTTGACGCCCTTCGGGGGCGTGGCGTTCACGTTCAGACCTCCCACAGGGTGACGGCCCAGGCGGCGACCGGGCTGTTGTTGAGGACGAGCACGAGATCCCCCGGCCGCAGGTCGCCGCGCGCCAGTCTGCGGTCGAGGTTGAGGACGACGTCCATGGCGCCCAGGTGGCCGTAGGCGGCGAGGTGTTCGCCGCAGACCGGGTCGATGGGCAGGCCGAGCAGCGACTCGTAGAACGCGTAGGCGCCGGCGGTGACGTTCTGCATCAGCGCGGTGGTGACGTCGGCGCGCGCCACCCCGGCGTCGGCCAGCACCTCGTCCACCATGCGGCCGAGGCGCATGCGGCTGTGCAGGGCGAGTTCGAAGCGGTAGCGGTCCGGTGAGGCGCACTCCTCGCGCCACTCGTAGGACGGCACCTGCTTGTAGTCCACGCGGAACAGGTCGTGGAACGTGCCGTCCGTCTCCATGCGGTGCGCGCGCAGCACGGGCCGTCCGCCGCGTACGAGCGTCATGGCGAAGGCGCCGTCACCGATGACGGTGACGGGAGGGCGTACGCGGTCGTAGCCGGTGGGGCGGCTGCCGTGGGCGATGAGGACGCTGTCGCGCGACGGGTCGGCGAGCAGCAGGTCGCGCCCGAGGGCCCAGGCGGCGCTCGATCCGGTGCAGCCGAGTCCGTCGACGGTGAACGCGAACGCGCCGTCGAGCTTGGCGTCGGCCTGGACGCGGCAGACGTCGGAGCCGAGCAGGACGTCGGGGGCGCGGGGGCCGACGAGCATCAGCGTGCCGGGCCGCCTGGCCTGCCCGTCGAGGCGGGCGAGGAGTCCCCTGACAGCCTCGGTCGCGAGGTCGCCGGCGGTGCGGTCCTCCAGGACGCCGACCGTGGTGATGCCGCTGCCGAGGGCGAACTCGGCCGCCTCGGGGTCGAGTCCGTCGAACTCGGGGAGTCCGGCGACGGGGACGCGCTCGGTGGGCAGGACGCAGTGGATCGCGCCGATGCCGATGGCGGCGCCGGCGGTACTGTCCGGGGTGTCCGGTGCTGTCATGACCACACCGCCAAGGCGTGCTTGCCGAGGAGCAGCTGGCTGATCTCGTTGCTGCCCTCGATGATCTCCATCAGCTTCGCGTCGCGGTAGGCACGGGCCACGGTGCCGCCGTCGCGCGCCCCGGCGGACGCGAGGACCTGCACCGCCGTGGCGGCGCCGCGTGCCGCCTGGACGGCCGCGAGGTGCTTGGCGGTCACGGCGGCGGCGGGCAGCTCGGGGCTGCCCTCGTCCCAGCAGCGGCTGGCGTGTTCGCAGCAGCGGGTGACGGCCTCGTGGGCGACGTGCAGTTCGGCGAGGTGCCGGGTGACGAGCTGGTGCGCGGCGACGGGGGTGCCGAACTGCACGCGGCCCGCCGCGTGGGCGCAGGCGGCGCGCAGGCAGGACCGCAGGATGCCCGCGCAGCCCCAGGCCACCGAGACGCGGCCGTACGTCAGCGCCGAGGTGACCAGCCAGTCGACGGGCAGGCCCGCGCCGCCGAGCAGGCTGTCGGCCGGCAGCCGCACCGCGTCGAGCCGCACGTCGGCGTGCCCGGCGGCGCGGCAGCCCATCGGATCGGGGACGCGTGTGACGGTCACCCCCGGCGCGTCGGCGGGGACGACGACGGCGGCGGCGCCCGTTCCGTACCGGCCGAAGACGACGAGCAGGTCGGCGTAGGCGCCGACGGTGATCCACGACTTGGCGCCGTCCACGACGACGCTGTCCCCGTCGCGGACGACGGTGGTGGCCATGGCGGACAGGTCGCTCCCGGCGCCCGGCTCGCTGAAGGCCACCCCGGCGAGGCGGCCGGAGGCGAGGGCGCTCAGGTACGCGGTCCGCTGCTCCTCGTCGCCGAACCGCTCGACGGTCCAGGCGGCCATGCCCTGGGAGGTCATGACGCTGCGGACGGACGAGCACAGGGCGCCGACGTGCGCGGTGAGTTCGCCGTTCGCGGCGCTGGAGAGGCCCGCTCCCCCGTGGGCGGCGGGGATCTGGGCGGCCAGCACGCCCTTGCCGCCGAGGGCGCGCAGCACGTCGTGCGGCAGGGCGCCCGCGCGGTCCCAGCCGGCCGCGTGGTCGCCGATCAGCTCGTCCGCGAGGCGGGCGAGCGCGGCGGCCGCGCCCCCCTCCGGCTCAGGCATCGGTGCCGCCGTCGGTGCCGCCGCGCAGGCGCAGGACGAGGGCGGTCATCCGCTCGACGCTGCGGAAGTTGTCGAGGGTGAGGTCGGGCCCGGCGACCTGCACGCCGAAGGACTGCTCGACGTGCACCAGCAGTTCCATCGCGAACAGGGAGGTGACCAGGCCGCTGGCGAACAGGTCCACGTCCGGGCCGACGTCCGTCCTGGTCCGTGCCGCGAGGAACGCGGTCAGGTCGTCCCTGATGTGCCGCGCCGTGTCCGTCCTGTCGGTGGGGGTGGTCATGACGTGCGTCCTCCGTACTCGAAGAAGCCGCGGCCGGTCTTGCGGCCGAGGTCACCGGCGGCGACCTTGTCCAGCAGCAGGGGGCAGGGGTCGTAGCCGCCGTCGCCGGTGCGCTCGTGGAGCACGCGCAGGGAGTCGGCGACGTTGTCGAGGCCGATCAGGTCGGCGGTGGCGAGCGGGCCCGTGGTGTGGCCGAGGCAGCCCTCGAACGCGGCGTCCACGGAGGCCGGGTCCGCGATGCCCTCGGCGACGATGCGCGCGGCCTCGTTGATCATCCGCTGGAGTATCCGGTTGACGACGAAGCCGGGGCCGTCGCCGACCACGATGCCGTCCCTGCCGAGTGCCGTCAGCAGGGCGCGGGCGGCGGCGAGCGCGGGCTCGCCGGTGCGGGGGCCGCGGATCAGCTCGGCGGCGCGGATCATGTACGGCGGGTTCATGAAGTGGATGCCGAGGAGGTCCTCGGGGTGCCGCACGGAGTCGGCCTGCTCGTCGATGGGGACGGCCGACGTGTTGGAGATCAGGAGCGTGCCGGGGGGCACGAGCGAGGACACCTCGGCGAGCACCTTGGCCTTGAGCGGGGCGAGTTCGGTGACGGCCTCGACGACGGCGGTGACGTCGCCGATGTCGGCGAGGCGTGTGGTGGTGACGAGGTCGCCGGTCGCGCCCTCGCGGGGCAGCCTGCCCGTCAGGCGGGCGAGCCGCAGCTGCTGGGGGACGGCGGCGGCTGCCTTGTCCAGGGCGTCCCTTGAGACGTCGACCAGGACGACGGGCAGGCCGTGGCCGACGGCGAGGGTGGCGATGCCGGTGCCCATGACGCCCGCGCCGACGACGGCGAGGCGGTGGGCGGGGGCGGGGGCGGGGTCGCTCACTTGTCCTCCTCGGTGACGGTGGCCGTGCCGGCGGTGCCGGTGGCCGTGGCGGCCCTGGCGCCCTCGGCGGCCAGGTCGGGGAGCAGGGCGCCGATGGCGGGCGTCCGGTGCGCCAGGAACGCAAGGCCCGCGCGCAGCTGGGCGCCGGTGACGGCCGGGGACAGTCCGGCGCGGCGCAGCCAGGGCTGCCAGTTGCGCGCCTGGACACCGGCCTCGTCCAGCTCGTGGCCCTCCATCTCGTAGAGGGCGGTGCCGGACAGGACGGCGCTGCCGGTCTCCTGGGCCCGTTCGGCGATGAGCCGCTGCCACTCGGTGAGCGGCACGGTCCTGGTGGGCAGCCCGGTCTCCGCGAGGGCGGCGAACAGGTCTTCGAGGCTGGGGGACGTCTCGTCCACGAGGTGGTAGGCGCGGCCCACCGACTTGGCGGACAGGGCGAGTTCGGCGACGGCGCGGGCGAGCACGTCCACCGGGGACAGCGGCATGCCGCGGTCGTCCACCGGGCGCGCGCCCACGACCAGGCCGCTCGCCAGGAGGAACCAGACGAGGTCCTTGTCGTTGCAGGCGCCGCTCTCGGTGGAGGCCATGATGAGTCCCGGCCTGAACACGCGCACGCGCATGCCGTCCTGGTCCGCGCGCTCCAGGATGCGCTCGCCGACCCACTTGCCGACGCCGTAGCCGCCGAGCTGCGGGTCGAGCGGCTGCTCGCGGGTCTCCAGGAGCAGGCCGTCGGCGCCCGCCGGGCCCGTGGCGGCGACGGTGGAGATGAAGCTGATGTCGCGGATGCCGTGCGGGCGCATCCAGTTGAGGAGGCCGACGAGCGGCAGGACGTTGTCCTCGCGAAGGGTCCGGTAGGGCTCGGTGAAGACGACGCGGGCGGCGCAGTGCAGGACGTGGCCGACGCGCGTGGCGAGTTCGCCGTCGCGGTAGGCGCGGCAGACGGCGGCGATGTCGCGCAGGTCGCCGGGGACGGCGTGGACCCGTTCCGGATCGGGCGCGGGCAGGCCGAACTTCGCGGCGGCCGCGGTCAGCCGTGCCATGCCCTCCGCCTCGTCGGCGGCGCGGACCACGCAGTAGACGCGGCCCTTGGACGCGGCGAGGAGCCGGTCGAGGAGGAACGCGCCGAGGTAGCCCGTCGCGCCGGTGAGCAGGACGTCGCGGCCGGGCGCGGACCTGGCGGCCAGCGGCTCCAGGGGCAGCTGGAGGTCGGCGTCCACGAGGGCCCCGTCGCCGTCGGCCGCCGGGTCCACCTCCTCGTCGCCCGCCGCGGCGCCGGCCTTGAGGCCGCCGACGATCCGCGCGAGCCGCCGGATCGTGGCCTGGCTGCCGCCCGCGCGGTGGACGTTGACGAGGACACCGTGGCGCTGCTGGATCTCCAGCACCATGCGGACGGACAGCAGGGACGTGCCGCCGAGCGCGCCGAACTCGTCGTCGGGGCCGATGGTGTCGAGCCCGAACAGGTCCTGCCAGAGCGCGGTGAGGTCGGCTTCCAGCGTGCCGTCGGCCGGACTCCCCGGGGCGGGTGCGGCGGCGGGTGGCTGGGCGGGCGGCTGGTCGGGGGTGGGCAGGCGGTCGAGCGCCCAGTGGCGCCGGCGGGTGAACGGGTACGTCGGCAGGGTCACCCGGCGGCCCGTGTCGCCCGCCAGCGCCGACCAGTTGACCTCCACGCCGTGCAGCCAGGCGGTCGTCGCGGCCTCGTCCAGCAGGCCGGCGAGCGTCTCGGCGTCGGTGTCGGCGGTGGCGGTGACGGCATGGCGGTCGCGGCCGGACGTGCCGTGTCCGGCGAGGATTGCGAAGGTGCCGTCGGGGATCTCGCCCGCCGTGCCCGCCACCGTTCCGGTCGCGGCGGGGAGCAGCGCCCTCAGCGCCGCGACCAGCGCGTCCGGCGGCTGTGGCGCGTCCGGGGGCGGCAGGACGAGCACGGCGCGGCGGGCGCCGCTGCGCTCGGTCCGCACGGCGGGCGGGCGCGGCAGGCGCAGCGCGGCGGCCAGCCGGTGGGCGGGGGCGGTGACGACGCGCCGCTCGCCGAAGGCGGCCCGCCCGACGCGCAGGGTGTGCGCGACGTCGGCGGGCGGCAGGCCGTCCTCGTCCAGGGCGTCGGCCAGGAGGCGGGACTGCTGGTCGAGTTCGGCGCGGGTACGGGCGGACAGGACGAGCCGGACGGTCGGCCGTACGGGGGCGGCGGGCCGTACCGGCGGTGGCGGCGGGGCGAGGACGGCCGCCGCGTTGGTGCCGCCGACGCCCATGGAGTTGACGAGCACGTGCCGCTCGGGGTCGGTGGCCCGCTCGGGCGCGGTCGTCACGTAGAAGGGGCTCTCCTCCATGACGCCGGGGTCGCGGGGGCGTTCGAAGGCGGGGTGCGGCGGAACGGTGCCGGTCCGGGCGACGTGCACGGCCTTGATGAAGCCGGCGATCCCGGCGGCGGGTCCGGTGTGCCCGATGTTGGACATGACCGAACCGAGGCCGCAGTAGCCGCTCTTGTCGGTGGTGGCGCGGAAGGCCTTGGTGAGGGCGAGGAGTTCGATGGTGTCGCCGACGGCGGTGGCGGTGCCGTGCGCCTCGACGTACCTGACCAGGTCGGCGGGCACGCCCGCGGTGCGCAGCGCGGCGGCGACGACGTCGGCCACGCCGTCCGGGCTGGGGGCGACGAAGCCGAGCCGGTCGCCGCCGTCGTTGCCGACCGCGCTGCCGCGTACGACGGCGAGGACGTCGTCGCCGTCCGCGAGGGCGTCCTCCAGGCGGCGCAGGGCGACGACGCCGACGCCCGAGCTGTATGTCGTGCCGGTCGAACTGGCGTCGAACGAGCGGCAGTAGCCGTCGTCGGAGAGGACGCCGCCCGGCTGGTGGAGGTGGCCGCGGAACGGTTCGAGGACGGTCGCGCCGCCCGCGAGCGCGATGTCGCACTCGCCGGAGAGCAGGCTGAGCGTCGCGTAGTGCACCGCGTAGAGGGACGAGGAGCAGCCCGTCTGGATGCTCAGCGCGGGGCCGCGCAGGCCGAGCTTGTAGGCGGTGCGGGACGTCATGAAGTCGGCCTGGCCGCCGACCGTCAGGTCCAGGTCGTCCACGGCGGCGCGCAGGCCGTCGCGCAGGGCCTTGGCGACGAGGAGGGCCGCCGAGTAGTTGCCGGCGGCGCTGCCCGCGAAGACGCCGGTGACCGGGCCGCCCTTGCGCGCCGGGTGCCCGGCCGCCTCCAGGGCCTCCCAGGAGGCTTCGAGGAAGAGCCGCTGCTGCGGGTCGATGGTCTCCGCCTCGCGCGGCGGGTAGCCGAAGAACTCGGAGGCGAAGTCCGCCACGCCGGGCAGCGAGGTGGCGACCCGGACGAAGGCCGGGTCGGCGAGCGTGTCGTCGGTGACCCCGGCGGCCCGCAGCCGCTCGGGGGACATCTCCCGCATGGCGAGGGCGCCGCGGTCGATGTTGCGCCAGAACTCCCGCGGTGTGGCGGCGTCGGGGTACCGCACGCCGACGCCGACCACCGCGATGTCGGTGCTGTTGATGCTGCTGGTGCTGCTGGTCAAGGGTCCGCTCCCCGTCCCGTCCGCCGTCACTCGGATACGAGCTGTCCGCGCCGCGCGCGGCCCAGGAGGCCGTCGCGGCCACGCCCCGCCGTGTCGTCACGCGCGACCGCGGTGGCGGGCGGGGCGGCGAGCAGCGCGGCCTGGGCCGTGACGGTGCTGTGCTGGAAGAGGTCGGAGACCTTCAGGGTGTGGGACGCCAGCGGGTGCAGCTCCTCCCAGAGCATGATGAGCAGCAGGGAACTTCCGCCCGCCTCCAGGAAGTTGACGTCGAGCGGCACCTCGTCCGCGCTGTCCAGGTCGAGCACCTCGGCCCAGGCCTGCCTGACCTGGGCGAGCAGGTCCTCGTCGTTCGGGGCCGGGGACTGGCCGGCCGTGGCGTCGTTCACGACATGCTCCTCTTGAGTGGGTGCGAGTCCGGCGCGGCGACGAGGTCGGCGGCGGCGGTCACCATGCCGGCGAGCAGCCCGCGCGCGGTCTCCTCGCCGAACAGGCCGGTGGTGTACGCGAGGGCCAGTTCGATGTCCTGCTCGCCGCTCTCCGTGACGGTCAGCTCCAGCTCGTACTTCACGTGCAGGGGGTCGAGCGGGAGGTGGCGCGCGGTGATGCGGGGAGCGAGGGGCTCGGGGACGGGCGCGGTGGTCTGGGAGCTGAGGTAGACGGGCGTCAGCGCGGGGCGGCTGAGGTCCCGGTCGGGGTGCAGCGCGGCGGCGAGCGCGTCCAGGGGCACGTGCGCGTTGCGGTAGGACGTCATGCAGCTCTCCCGGACGCGGGCCAGGAGACCGGCCCAGGTCGGGTCGTCGCGCAGGTCGGCGCGGAGCACGAGGGTGTTGACGAGCATGCCGACCGCGTCGGCGCTGCCCGGGGCCTCGCGTCCCGCCCAGGGGAAGGCGAGGAGGAAGTCGCGCTGGCCGCCGCGCCGGGCGAGGGTGACGGCCAGCAGCGCGGCGCTGGTCATGAACATGGTGCAGCCGAGCGTGCCGCCGGTGACGGTGCGCAGCCGGGCGGCGAGGTCTCCGCCGAGCCGGACCGCGCGGACGTCGGCGGTGGTCGTCTGGAGTTCGCCGCGCGGCCTGTCGTGCGGGAGGGCGATGTCGGCGGGCGCGCCGGACAGGTGCGCCAGCATGGCGGCCGTCTGCGCCGCGACGTCGCCCTCGTCGGCGCCCTCGGCGCTGTCGCCGCCGTCCAGCAGCGCGGGGTGGACGGCGGCGCGCGGCTCGGGCCTGCGGCCGGTGACGAAGGCCCGGTACGTCGCGGCGATCTCGGACAGGAGCAGGTCGCGTGACCAGCCGTCGGCCACGATGTGGTGGACGACGAGGACCAGCAGGACGCGGTCGGCGGTGTCGATCAGCTCGGCGCGCGCGAGGGTGCCGCCCGCGAGGTCCATCGGCGCCCAGCACACCCTGGCCAGGTGGTCGCGCAGCTGGGCGGCGGTGCGGCCGGGGGCGTCCGTCACGGTGGTGACGGCGGGGCTGCCGTCCGTGCTGTAGCGGACCTGCCGTTTGCGGCGGTCGAGGAAGAAGCGGGAGCGCAGCGCCGGGTGGCGGGCGAGGACCGTGTCGACGGCGCGGCGCAGGGCGTCGCGGTCCACCGGTCCCGAGTACTCGACGACGGTCGGGACGAGGTAGGCGGCGCGCAGGGACGGCAGGCGGTCGAGGAACCAGAAGCGCTGCTGGACCGGGGACGCCGTGTGCTGGCTGCTGTCGGCGATCGGGGCGGGCGCGGTGGCGTGCCCGGCGGCGGCCGGGTCGGGGCCGGCCGTGGCGGCGGCGGTGAGGAGGCGGCCGAGTCCCGCGACGGTGGGGTCGGTGAGGAAGTCGCGGGGGGACACGACGGCACCGTGGCGGCGGCGTGCGTCCGCGAGCATGGTGACCGCGAGGAGGGAATGGCCGCCCAGGACGAAGAAGTTGGTGGCCGGCGCGAGCGTGGCCGCGGTGACGACGCGGCCGGAGTGCTCGCGGTCGGTGAGCGCGGCGGCGAAGAGTTCCGCCGCGCGCCGCTCCCCGTCGGTGCGCGGCCCGGTCCGGGGGGCCGGGGCGGCGGCGCGGGGGGCGTACGGGCCGGGCGGTGGCGGGAGGGCGTCGGCGGCGGGCTCGCCGGGCAGCGGCGGGAGGTCGCGCAGGGCGGTGTCGGGGGCCGCCACGACGTGACCGAGCAGGGCGGCGACGCCGTCCGCGACGGCCTCGGCCGTGGCGGCCGGGTAGCGGTCGGTGTCGTACTCGACGGTGACGGTCAGCCCTTCCCGCGTCTCGTCGGCGATCAGCAGCAGGTCGAACTTGGCCGTTCCCGTGGCCAGCACCTCGGGCGCCGACCAGCCGAGGCCCCCGGCGCGGGGCGGCGCGGTGTTCTGGTACACGAGGCCGACGTCCACGAGGGGCCGCTGCCCCTGCCCCCGGGCGGCCGTGGCCGCGGCGGTGAGGCGGTCGAACGGGATGCTCTGGTGCGCGAGCGACCGGAACGCCTCCCGGCGCGCCGCCGCGCACAGCCGGGCGAACGACTCGGCGGAGTCGACGCGGCAGCGGACCGGCACGGTGTTGACGAAGAAGCCCACGGCCTCCTCCAGGTCGGCGTGCACCCGGCCCGCCGTCATCGTGCCCAGGAGGAAGTCCGTCCTGCCCGACCAGCGGTGGAGCACCGCCTGCACGGCCGCGCCGATGACCACGTAGGGCGTCACGCGCAGCGAGCGCGCCAGCCCGGCGATGCCGCGGCGCACCGCGTCGGGCACCACGCGCCCGTACTGCCGTCCGGGGCGTGAGCCCTCCGGCGCGGGGGCGGCGGGGGCGCGCCCGGCGAGGGGCAGTCCCGGGGGGAGTTCGAGCAGTTCGGCGACGCGGCGGTCGATGTCGCGGTGGAACGCGGGGTCGTCGGCGGACTGCCGCTCGCGGGCGGCGAAGTCGGTGTAGGCGGCGGGCAGGGCGGGGAGCGCCGGGTCGCGGCCGTCGCGGGCCGCTTCGTACGCGGTGGCGAGGTCGTCGAAGAGCGGCGCGAGGGACCAGCCGTCGACGGCGATGTGATGGAGCGTGAGGAGCACGGTGTCGCCGCCGTGCGGCAGGCCCGTCCAGAGGGTGCAGCGCAGGAGCGGTCCGGTGGCGAGGTCGAAGGGGCGGCGGCCCCTGGCCTCGGCGGCGCGCCGGACGCCCGCCTCCGTCGCGGCGGCGCCGGCCGGGCGGACGACCTCCACCGGGACGGGCGCGGGCGCCGTCACGGTCTGGACGGGGCGCCCGTCGTGGAGGTGGAAGACGGTGCGCAGCGGCTCGTGCCGGGCGGTGACCGCCTGGAGGGCGAGGGCGAGCGCGGCGGGGTCCAGCGGCTCGCGGGAGTGGAGGAGGAGCGGGACGTTGTACGTCGCGTTGCCCGGCGCGGCGGCGTCCACGAACCAGAGGCGTTCCTGGGCGAACGACAGCGGGTGGGCGGGGGGCCGGTTCTCGGCGGTGTCCGCCGGGCCGGGGGGTGCGGCGGTGCCGCGGGCGTCCGTCATCGTGTGGTCACCGCCGGGTCGGTGTCGGCGACGTGGCCGGCCAGTTCGCCGAGGGAGTCGGTGAGGAGGACGGCGCCCGCGTCGAGCCGTACGCCGAGGCGCTGGCGGACGCGTGCGGCGACCTGCATGGCGAGGATGGAGTTGCCGCCCAGTTCGAGGAAGTTGTGCTCGGGCCGCACGTCGTCCGCGCGCAGCACGTCCTGCCAGATCTCGCCGAGTACGGCGGTCAGCGGGGCGTTCCCCGCCGGCCGCGCGGCGGCTTCGGGGGCGGGTGGCGGGGCGGTGAGGAGGGCGAGCAGGCGCGTGCGGTCGGCCTTCCCCGTGGAGCCGAGGGGGAGGTGGTCGAGGACGAGCCAGCGGGCGGGGAGCATGTAGGAGGGCAGGCTCTCGGCGAGCCGCCGGTCGAGCAGGCGCGGCAGGTCGGCGCTGTCGTCCACGGCCGGGGCCGTGATGTCGCGTGCGGGGAGGACGAACGCGGCGAGGGAGGCGGCCGGGCCCTCGCCGACCTTCTCGACCAGCGCGAAGTCGGCCAGCCCGGTGGCGAGCACGGCCCGTTCGATCTCCTCCAGCTCGATGCGGAAGCCGCGCAGCTTGACCTGCCGGTCGCTGCGGCCGGACAGCTCGATCGCGCCGCCGGGGAGGCGGCGGCCCGTGTCGCCGGTGCGGTAGATCCGCTCGCCGGTGGCGGGGAGGGTGGTGAAGCGCTCCGCGGTCAGCTCGGGCCGCCCGAGGTAGCCGAGGGCGACGCCGGGCCCGCCGACGCACAGTTCGCCGCTCTCGCCGTCGGCGACCGGTTCGAGACCGGGGCCCAGGAGGTGCAGCGTGGTGTCCTGGAGGGGGTGGCCGACAGGGACGCGGTCGAGCCCTTCGAGGTTCGCCTCCGTGCAGTCGAAGTACGCGGCGAAGGTGGTCGTCTCGGTGGGCCCGTACCCGTTGACCAGGCGGCCGGGCGGGTCCGCCGCCAGCACGCGGCGCACGGCGCCGAGGTCCAGCTGCTCACCGCCGACGATCAGGGTCCGCAGCGAGGCGAAGGCGCCGGGGTCCTCGCGCGCGACGGTGTGGAACAGCGAGGTGGTGAGGAACATGCTGTCGATCCGCTCCTCGCGCAGGAGGGCCGTCCACGCGTCGAAGGGCAGGTCGGTGGCCGAGGGGAGGACGACGACGGTGCCCCCGGCGGTGAGGGTGTTCCACAGCTCGAACGTCGTCGCGTCGAACGCGGGGTTGGCGGCGCTCGCCACCCGGTCCCCGGGCTCGACGGTGCAGAACACCGGGCGCAGCGCGAGGCGCAGCACGGCGCGGTGCGGTACGACGACGCCCTTCGGCCGCCCGGTCGAGCCCGAGGTGAACGAGACGTACGCGGCGTCGTCGCCCTCCGTCCCCGGCTCGGGCACCGGGTGGGCGGCGGCGCCGTCGCCCGGCACCGGGAACGCCTCGACATCCGGCGGCAGCCAGGACGCGAGGTCCGCCCACCGGCCGTCGGGCCGCGGCGCGTGGACGGCCCAGCGGGTGCCGGACTCGGCGACGATCCCGGCCAGCCGGTCCACCGGCGCGAGCGCGTCGAGCGGCAGGTAGGCGGCGCCGCTGCGCAGGATGCCGAGGAACGTCACCACCAGGTCCGCCGAACGGTCCTGCGGCACCGCCACCAGGTCGCCGCGCCGCACCCCGCGCCGCGCCAGCCCGGCGGCGAGCAGCCCGGCGCGTTCCCACAGCCGGCCGTATGTCAGCTCCTCGCCGCGCGCCGGGTCGCGGACGGCGGGGGCGTCCGGCCGCCGCTCGGCCCACCGGGCCACGGCGTCATGCACTCCGGGAGCCACGCTCACAGCCTTTCCACCTCTCGGTCCTGGTGCTCGCTCGGAAATACGCGCCCGGGAATCGGCCGGAATTCATGTCCGGCTTTCTCCGCGCGCGGCAGTGCCGGGGATTCCAGAAATGCGGAATCCGTCGGCGCGGGGGGAATGCGGATGCCGTCAGCCGGCCGCCGGTACACCGCGGCTGCCCCAGCCGTGGTCCGCGAAGCCGGCGGACCGGGGTGGTTCGGCGGACGGGGCGACGGGGGAATTCCCGTGCCGTGCGCCGTATTCCGGCGGAAAGGCGGACGGGAACCCGCCGGAAGGGACGGTCACCGCCGCCGCGGGCAGTCCGGTGATCCGGTTGTCCATGAGCGCATTACCCCCTGTTGAACAGTTTCTCCAGAAAGGCCGATCTCACAGCGGAGAATCCTGCCGAGGGGCTGTACCGGACGCAACGGCGATCGTTCGCACATCTACGCAGCGCATGTTGATGCGGGGGTACTTGTCGGACATATGGCGATGCTTACCCGGGCTGCCCCGCCGCGTCCTCTGCCATGATCGGCGCCGTGGCCGGGCGGCGGCGCGGCGCATCCCCGGATCGCATCCCCAGGAGGTCTGTCGTGGCACTCTTCCGTCACCCGCTGGGCGGCACGGCCGCGCTGGAACCGCTCGAACCGTGGCAGGCGGGAGAGTTCGCGGCGTACGTGGCGCGCGTACGCCCGCACCTGGCGCCCTGGCTGCCCTGGGCGCACGCGGTCACCGACACGGCGTCGGCGCGGCAGTGGCTGGAGCGGTACGCCGACGAGCAGGCGCACGGCCGGGGGCGGGTGTGCGGCATCCGCGTGGACGGGCAGCTGGAGGGCGGCGCGCTGTTCCGCGTCTTCGACACGCAGTCCGGCGTGTGCGAACTCGGCGCCTGGATCTCCCCGGCGGCGGAGGGCACCGGGCTGGTGACCCGCGCGTGCGCGCACCTGGTCGACTGGGCGGTGCGCGAACGCGGGATCGTCCGCGTCGAATGGCGCGTCACCCCGGCGAACGCGCGCAGCGTCGCCGTCGCCAAGCGCCTCGGGATGCGGCACGAGGGGACGCTGCGCCAGGTCTTCCCGATGGACGGGGCGCGGCAGGACCTGGAGGTCTGGGCCCTGCTCACGGACGACTGGGCGGGGGACGGAACGGACGGCGGCCGTTAGGAACGGAGCGCGCGCCGCCCGCGTGGGCCAGAATGCCGGGATGGCATCCCCCGAGAACTCCTCCCTGACCCACCTCGCCGCCCCCGAGGGCGTGGCCCCCGGGACCGGCTACACCCACGTGGTCACCGGCACGGGCCGCCTCGTCGCCGTGTCGGGGCAGGTCGCGTTCGACGCGGACGGCACGGTCGTCGGCCCCGGCGACCCCGCCGCGCAGGCCCGGCAGGCGTTCGAGAACCTGCGGCGCTGCCTCGCGGCGGCAGGCGCGGACTTCGGCGACGTGCTGAAGCTGACCTACTACGTCACGGACGTCGCCCACCTGCCCGCCGTCCGTGCGGCGCGGGACGCGTACGTGGACACGGCGCGCCCGCCCGCCAGCACCGCCGTGCAGGTGGCGGCGCTCTTCCGCCCCGAACTGGTCGTGGAGGTCGAGGCGCTGGCCCTCGTCCGGGAGACGTCCGGCTGAGGCCGGGGGCACGGGTCAGCGCGGCGTCAGCACGTACGGCGTTCCCCTCCGCCCGCCGCACCGCCGCACCGCCGCGGGGACACCGTCCGCCTCGACGCGCGGCGGTGATCTCCCGTCGGCCCAGCCGATGTCCACGGTCCCGCCGCCCCCGGCGCGCGACTGGAGCAGCCGCTCCGTGCGGCGGCCGTCCTCAAGGCGCACCCGCCGTGTCCCCTGCCCATTCCCCGGAACGCCCCGGGCCAGGTTCCCGAACACGGGCGGCGCCGTGGCCGCGGGCCGCCGCCGGGCGTGAACGGCCGGGTCCCGCGGCCCGCTGTATGCTCGGCCCCGCAGAGGAACCCGCCGCGGTGCCCGACGACGCGGCGGCCCAGGGCTCCGGCCGCCGGACGCACCCGGGCGGCGCGGGGCCCTGCGCCATGTCGCAGCCGCGCCGGAACGGCCTGAGGGGAGCACGGGCGTGCACGAACTGATCACCAGCGCCGCCAACCCCCTGGTGAAGCGCGTCCGTTCGCTCGCCGACCGCAAGCACCGCCGCCGCGAGGGCGCGTTCGTCGTGGAGGGCGTCCAGCCGGTGTGGCGCGCCGTGGAGGCGGGGTGGGACGTCGACACCCTCGTGGTCGCGCCGGAACTGCTCGCGGGGACGGCGGCGGAGCGCATGGTCGCCCAGCGCGAGGCGGCCGGGACGCGCGTGGCACGCCTCGGCCGCGCCCTGTTCGAGCGGCTGGTGGACCGTGACGGTCCCGCCGGGCTCGCGGCAGTCGTCCGCACCAGGACGCGCGCCCTGGAGGACCTGGCGGTCGGTCCCGGCGCGGTGTTCACCGCGCTGGACAGGATCGCCAACCCGGGGAACCTGGGCACGGTCATCAGGACCGTGGACGCGGCGGGCGGCGCCGGGGTCGTCCTGATCGGGGACACCGTGGACCCGTTCGGCCCGGTCGCGGTGAAGGCGAGCATGGGGTCGCTGTTCGCCGTGGACGTGGCGCACGCGCCGGACGCCGGCACGTTCTTCGCCTGGGCGGCCGGGAACGGCGTGCGGGTGCTGGCCGCCTCGGGCGGCGCGGCGGACGACCACTGGGACGCGGCCTACCCGCCGCCGCTCGCCCTGCTGTTCGGCAGCGAACGCGAGGGCCTGCCGTCCGGCGTGCTGGAGCGCGCCGACGGGCGGCTGCGCATCCCGATGGTGGGTACGGCGGAGTCGCTGAACGTGGGCGTGGCGGCGGGCATCATGCTGTACGAGGCCAGGCGGCACCTGGTCGGCGCGGCGGAGGGCGGCGCCGCGCCGCACGCGTGACGCCTGTCAGACGGCTCCCGAGTCCTCCTCCACGGTCAGCGTGAGCACGGTGCGCGCCCACTCGGACTCGTGCAGGACGACGCAGTCCGTCACGACGCCGGTGACCCGCCGGTGCACGACGCGGTCCCTGCGGGGCGCGATCGCGAAGACGCCCTCCAGGTCCTCCGGGACGATGCCCTCGATCCGCCGCGTGCGGACCACACCGGTGGTCCACGCGCCGAGGTCGGCGACGTGTTCGCGGGAGCTGTAGGTGACGCCGGTCGTCAGGTCGCGTATCAGCGCGGCGTCGCCGGAGTCCGGCTTCCACCGGCCACTCCGCAACGGGCGGGTCCACCAGGTGAGTTCGACGCGGTGGCCCAGCGGGATGGGCGTCGGGCGGGTGAGTCGTACCATCACGCGCCCAGCGTAAGGCGGCCCACTGACAGTCAGGCCGCCCGTACGGGGGCGCGGGGCTTTCCGCCGGGTGGGGCCTTCTCGTGACGTTCGCCGGAGGAACGGATGCTCCCCCGCTTCCCTCCCCCGCGACGGCGGCGGCCGGGATCGTCGCGGGCGTCGGCCTGACCAGCCGGAGCGTGATCGTGCCCTGGCGTCACCGCCCCGTCCATGGCTCTCCCGAACCCGGCCCCCGGCCCCCGGCCCCGGTGACGCGTCCGCCCACCGCTTCCTCGCCGGGGCGACGCCGCTGCACGCCCCCGGTCAACAGCGCGGACGGCCACGAGTCGCCCTGTGCGACCAACCGCCTCGGCCGTTCCCGGCCGGCCCTGCGCCGGCGGCTGGTGCGGTATGTCGAGGCCATGGGCCAGTCATGGCACCGCCGTCCCGTCCGCACGGAAGGTGAACGCCGCCGCCCGCTCGCGGCGGGCGGCGGCGCGCGGCTCAGGGGCGGGGGCCGATGACGGTCTCCCGCTCCGTCACGGTGATGGCGGCGACCGGGCAGGAGTCCGCCGCGTCGAGGGCACTCTCGTCCGGGGCGATCGTGTCGGTGACGGGCGCGCTGTGGCGGCCGTCGAGCGCGAAGAGCGCGGGTGCCGTGCCGGCGCAGATGCCGGTGCCCATGCAGCGGCCGCGGTCCACGTCGAGGTGCCAGGCGGTCATGGGGCTCACCATCCGATCGGCATGGCGCGGGGGCCGCGGACGAGCAGTTCTTCCTTCCACAGCACCTCGCCCGCGAGCCGCAGGCCGGGGAAGCGCGTGATCAGCGCGCCGAGCCCCTCCTGGAGTTCGAGGCGGGCGAGGGGGGCGCCGAGGCAGTGGTGGACGCCGTGCCCGAAGCCGAGGTGGTGGGGGTCGGCGCGGCCGATGTCGAGCCGGCCGGCCTCGGCGAAGCGTCCGGGGTCCTGGTTGGCCGCGCCGACCGACACGAGGACCGGTTCGCCGGCGCGCACCAGCGTGCCGCCGACCTCGATGTCCTCCGTGGCGTACCGCGCGGCGCTCGCGCCCGCGCCGAGCGGCACGAAACGCAGCAGTTCCTCGACGGCCCCCGGCACCGCCGCCGGGTCGGCGCGCAGCCCGGCGAGCTGGTCGGGGTGGCGCAGCAGGGTGTGCACGAAGTTGGGCAGCTGGGTGGCGGTGGTCTCGTGCCCGGCGACGAGGACGGCGACGCACAGGTCGATCAGCTCCTCCTCGCTCAGCCGGTCGCCGTGGTCCCTGGCCTCCACGAGGGCGGTCATCAGGTCGTCCCGCGGCGCGCGCCGGTGCTCGGCGACGAGACCCGCCATGTACGCGCGCAGCTCACCCCGCACGGCCGTGAACTCCGCCTCGGTCATCGGGCTGGTGGACAGCAGGCTGTCGCTCCACACGCGGAACCGCGGCCGGTCTGCGGCCGGGACGCCGAGCAGCTGGCAGATCACGAAGACGGGGATGGGCAGGGCGTAGTCCTCCACCAGGTCCGCGGGCTGCCCCGCCGCCTCCATCGCGTCGAGCAGTTCCTCGGCGAGCGCGCGGACCTGCGGACGCAGCCGTTCCACCTGCCGGACGGTGAACGCCTTGGCGACCAGGGTGCGCAGCCGGGTGTGCTCGGGCGGGTCCATGGCGAGGATGCCGCTGCTGCGCCTGCCCTCGGACTGCCGCGGCTCGTCGCGCCCGACGGCGGCCGCGCGGCTGAAGCGGCGGTCGCCGAGGACGAGGCGGGCGTCGTCGTAGCGGGTGACGAGCCACGCGTCCTCGCCGTGGTTCATGCGGACGCGGGTGAGCCCCGGTGTCTCGCGGGCGGCGCGGTAGGGGGCGGCGAGGTCGAGTCCCTCCGTGTGGTTGAAGGGGTAGTGCACCGGCGCGGTCTGATCCATGGGGCCTCCCGGTCCTCTCGGTGGGGCCGGTCCTGTTCCCGGTCCGTCCACCGGCTCGGCGCGCGGCGCTTCTCCCTTTTCCCGCGCGGGAGGTGGACACGGCCGGGATCTCCGGCGGACACGGTGACGCTAGGAGCGGCGCCCGAGCCGCAACAAGGGGGCGGGGATTCCTTTGGGCCATGCGTGCCCGGGTGCGGCGGACCGCCCGAGATGACGGCGCGTACGGATTCGGCGTGGATCGCGTCCCGGTGTCCGCCAGGGAGGGGGCGAAGGCCCAGGTCAGCGGTCCGGCCGGGAAAGGATGACAGGATCAGTAAGTCACCGTTGAGTCAAGCGACCCAACGGCGATTCATTCCTACGGGACCATGGCAGCGCGCGCCACGGAATGGCTTCTTCCGCTCGCCTCGCGCGCGTTCCCGTGCATCCGGCCGCCCAGGCGGGTGTTCTCCCTTTCCCCCCGGCGGCCGATGGCACGCGTGTGCCCGCGCGGGAGGCGGCGCCCTGACCGGCGTGACGGGCAACGGCACGCCGGCGCCGGACCGTTACCGGATCCCGGTGCTGTGACCCACGCGGGGCGTGCCGCGCGCGGCACACGGGGCGCGGGCGCGGGCGGACCACCAGATCTTCCTCGACCTGTTCAGGAACGGCCGCATCCCCGGTCCGTGAACGCGCTCAGGACGGGCCGTGCCCGCCGTTCCCCCCGCCGTCCGTGAGGGCCGCGCGGCCGTGCCGGAGGATGCGGACGGCGCGGGGCAGGTCGTGGAGCTGCCCCGCGAGGACGTCGAGCACCTCGGGGAGCCCGCCGGACGGTTCACCGCGCGCGGTGAGGACGTGCGTGGACCAGGTGAGGTAGGCGGCGAGCAGGTCGTCGTCGTCCGTGTAGAGCGCGGCGGCGAGGAAGTCGACGACGGTGGCGACGCGCTGCGCCGACGGCCCGTCCCCGCCTGCCCAGGGGCCCCGTCCCCCGGGCTGCCTGCCGGGCGCGGTGCTCTTCCTGACCAGCTGCGCCGCGCTGCGGGTGACGAGCGTGTACTCCTGGTCGGCGAGGTGGGGCAGGTCGTCCACGGCGCGGTGGCCGGAGGCGGGGCGCGGCAGCGCGCCGCGGTCCAGCCGGTCGGCGGCGGCGCGCGCGTCGGGGCACCACAGGTCGGCGCCGAACAGCCGCGCGTACCGCCCGTCGGGGCCGAACGCGGGCCCGCCGACGAGGACGGGGATGCCGGTGGCCTGGCAGGCGATGATCGCCTCGTGCGCGGCGGGCAGCCGGGTCGACAGCGAGGTGGACAGCGCGACGAGGTCGGGCCCGGTGAGGTGCAGGTGCTCCACGAGGTGCGGGACGGGCACCTGGGCGCCGAGGTCGTCCACCCGCCAGCCGCGCAGCCGCAGGACCTCGACGAGCAGCCGCGCCGGGAGGGCGTGCCACTCACCGTCCACGCAGGCGACGGTGACCCTGCCGCGCTCGGCGTCGGGGCGCCGGACGGCCGGGTGGTCGAGCAGCGCGTCGATCACGCGGCCGTCGATGGCGGTGGCGGCGTGCTCGTCGGCGATGCCGACCTGGTTGTCGGCCCAGGCGTCGCCGATCCTGCGCTGCACGGCGCCGACGACGTCGAGCAGGACCTCCTCGGCGGGCATGCCGGATTCGAGCGCGGCGAAGGCGACCTGGGCGGCGGCGATCTCGTCGCCGCCGAGCACCGCGTCCCACAGCTCGGCCGCCCAGTCCTCCGCCGGGCGTGGCGCGGTCACGGCGCACCGTCCCGCCGGGCGCGCGGGGCGGCCGGGGCGCGCAGGACGACGAGCGCGATGTCGTCGTGCCGCCCCGAGCCGAGCCACTGGGCCACGATCATCTGGACGCGTTCCGTGACGGCCTCGGCGGGCAGGCCGACGCATTCGGCGAGGACGGCGCGGAGCCGTTCCTCGCCGAAGAACTCGTCGGCCGTGGGCCCGCCGCGCGCCTCGGTGATGCCGTCGGTGTAGAGGAGGCAGGCGTCGCCGGGCTCCAGGCGTACGCCGGCGGTGTGCGCCTCGACCTCGGGCAGGACGCCGAGGAGGCTGCCGCTCGTGTCGGCGGCCTCCACCGTGCCGTCGGCGCGCAGGACGAGGGGCACGGGGTGGCCCGCGCTGGTCAGGCGCAGATCCAGGGCGGAGCCGTCCCGGCCGACGGAGGCGAGGACGAGGGTGGCGAAGCGGTCGCCCGTGGTGTCGAGCAGGGAGCCGTTCAGCAGGCGCAGCAGCGTCGCGTGGTCGGGGGCGACGGGGATCAGGGCGTGCAGGGTGGTGCGGATCTTGCCGGTGAGGACGGCCGCGTCGAGGCCCTTGCCGCTGACGTCGCCGAGGACGACGAGCGGGTCGCCGCGGTCCGCCGAGCCGGGGTGCACGTCGTAGAAGTCGCCGCCGATACGTTCCGTGTCGCCCGAGGGACGGTAGCCGGAGGCGAACTCGACGCCTTCGAGCGGGGGCACGCCCGGCGGCAGCAGGTCGCGCGTCAGGGTGGCGGTGATGGCGGACTGCTCCGCGTACAGCCGGGCGGCGGACATCGCGGCGCCCGCGCGGGACGCGAAGAGCCGCAGGGTCACGTCGTCGCTGTCGTCGCTGTCGTCGGGGGCCGGGCTCCCGGGGCGCTGGAGCAGGAACATCGCGCCCGCCGACGTGCCGTGTCCCGGCAGGGGGGTCAGCAGGGCGGAGCCCACAGGGCCCATGCCGGGGGGCAGGGCCCATCCGGGGAGGGCGGCGGGGTCGATGCCCTCGGCCGTGGGGGTGTGGCCGCCCAGGATGCGCTCCAGCTCCGGGGGGAGGTCGTCGGGGTCGAGGGCCAGGGTCCGTCGCAGGGGGTCATGGCCGCGGACGCAGTACGTGACGAAGTGGGCCGGTTCCATGCTGGTGGCGATCACGGTGACGCCGTCGGCGATGTGGGTCGAGGCGAGCCAGGCCGTGGCCTCCATGCACCGGTCGAGGTTGAGGGAGGCCAGGAGGCGGTTCGACAGCTCGGCGAGGAAGGCGGTGCGGTCGCGCTCGCGGTGGAGGGCCTCGGCGAGGTCGTGGTCGGGGCTGTCGTCGGCGAGCCACCAGGTGATGCCGCCGCCGGGCCCGGCCGTGGGGGTGGCCCGCACGGTGCGGCCGCCCACCGGGCCGCGTACGGCGTGGTGGTCACCGAAAGTCGTTTCGGGTTCCCGCTGTGTCAGGCGGTGGTGGGCCGAGCCGAGCCAGTCGGGGGCGGCCTCCGACAGCGGCCGTCCCGGGGCGGCGGCGGGCAGGAGCGCGAGGGCGCCCTCGTTCGCCCGGAGCACGGTCCCGTCCGCGCCCGCGACCAGCACGGGGCAGGGGACCGACTCCCAGGAGGGGCCGGTCCCCGTGGCGTGCGCGGGGGCGGCGGAACTCGTCACTCGGCGGGACCTCACAGTGCGCGGCGGGGTCTCCACCATCGCGCAGACGCCCCCTGTCGGCACGCGGGGTGCGCCGGACAGGGGGCGTGGCGGGTGCTGCGGGGGTCGGCGTCAGTGGTTGACGTCGTGCTCGTGGAGGAACGGCATGGGGTCCTCGGCGGAACCGTAGTCCGGCGTGCTGCGGACCTCGAAGTGCAGGTGGGGGCCGCTGCTGTTGCCGGTGTTGCCGGAGCGGGCGATCTCCTCGCCGGTACTCACCCGCTGGCCGGGCTTCACGTCGATCTCGGAGAGGTGCGCGTACTGGGTGTAGGTGTCGTCGTCGTGCTTGACGACGACCGCGTTGCCGTACGCCGGGCCGTCGCCGGCGCCGTTGCCGCCGGCCTTCACGACGGTGCCGCCGTGCACGGCCTGGACCGTGGTGCCGACGTCCACGGCGTAGTCCTGGCCGCTGTGCTTGTGGGCCCAGCGGTCACCGCTGTGGCCGTAGGAGGCGGAGAGGTCGTAGTCGCCGTCGATGGGGGCGGTCCAAGTCGTGGCGGCCTTGTGCTGGGCATCCGCCTGGGCGCCCGCGCTGCTGGCGAGGGCGGTCGCGGTGGCGGTGCTGTCGATGTGCGCCGTGGTCTCGGCGGCGCTGCCGCCCGTACCGACGGCTGCGGCGCCGGTGACTCCGGCGGAGGCGACCAGACCGGTGGCCAGGGCGACACCCGCACGGGAGCGCAGTCGCATGTCCTTCAGGCTGCGGATCGTGATGCTGTTCGGCATGGGAAGTACCTCGCAGTATTCGGGGTCGTCGGCCCAGGTCCGGGCTGACACGTTCATGGATAACCGCCGGTGCCGGAGGGGTTCAAGCAAGGCATTCCCGAGGCGAGGTAGTAGGGAAGAACGACAATGCGACGGCGGAATAGGCCCGTTTTCCGCCACGGCGCCGCAGGCGGGACCAAAGGCACCTGCGTGACGCGGGCGCGGCGCCCTGACCTGGGCCTTCGTGGCGTACACGGTGAGGGCGGCGCTGCGGAGCGAAGTGACGCGGTCCGTTTGTCGGGACGGCCCGGGACGAAAGTCCCGGGACCGAGGGAATTACCGTGCTACTAAAGAAGGCAGTACCCGCCGGAAAGCGTGTGAGCAGCGCCACGGGAACGGGCCGGAAAAGCGGTCCGGAAACCGCCCGCCGCCGCGCGCCACGACCCGGCCGTCCCGCCGCCGCGGTGACACAGCGCGAGAGGAACGCTCCGCAGCGCCACGCGGACCGCGGCGCCGTCTCCGCCAGGCGCCACAGACCGCGTCGCCTCGTCCACGGAGCGCGGCCCGCGCCCCCGTGTCACTCCCCGGCTGCGGGCGGGTGGCGGGGCACTTAGTCTCGGAGAACGCCCTGGTGGAAAACCCGGGAGAGCGAGGAGACCCCCATGCGCCGCAACCGCTCACCCTTCCTCGGCCCCGTCGTCGGGGCCGCCGCCGGTGCCGCGGGCACCACCGCGCTGAACGCCGTCACCTACGCCGACATGGCGCTGCGGGGCAGGCCCGCGAGCAGCACCCCGGAGACCACCGTCGAGAAGCTGTCGGACCGCACGCACATCCCGGTACCGGGTGACGACGGCACGCGGCCGCACCGCGTCTCCGCGCTCGGCGCGCTGACCGGCATCGCCGCCGGGGTCGGCGCGGGCGCGGCGCTGGGCGCCCTCCGCGCGGCGGGCTGGCGGCCGGGCACCGCGCTGTGCGCGGCGGGGGCGACGCTGACGGCGCTGGCGGCGTCCAACGGCCCGATGACGGTGCTGCGCGTGACGGACCCCCGGACGTGGAGCGCGGGCGACTGGGTCAGCGACGTGGTGCCGCACGCCGCGTACGGCGCCGTGACCGCCTGGCTGCTGGAGCGCCTCGACCCGGCCTGACCCCCGCCCGTCACACCTCGATCTCGCCGCCCACGGTCCGCAGATGCTCGCGGAACGTGAGCGAGGGGTCGTCCCGGCGGCGCTCCAGGTAGGCGCGGAACGCGACCTGCTCCCGCAGCGTCACCCCGGCGCGGATGCGGTCGGCCTGGGCGCGCTCGGTGTCGCGGATGCCGGCCGCCGCGTCGAGGAGCCCGGCGGCTCCGGCGTCCGGCACGAACAGCACCCCGTCGTCGTCCGCGAGCACCAGGTCGGAGCGGCCGACCGTCCACTCCCCCACCTGCGCCGACTCCAGGGCCTCCGGCGGGCTCGGGTCGAGCCGCCGCGGCCCGGCCGGGAGGGCGCCGAGGCTGACGACGGGGAGGCCGATCGCGCGCAGGTCGGCCGTGTCGCGGTGCAGTCCCCAGACGACGACGCCCGCGACGCCCGCCGCGCGCGCCTCCAGGACGGCGAGGTCGCCGACGCACGCCTCGTCGGTGCGGCCGCCGTTGTCGATCACCAGGACGTCGCCGGGCGCCGCCGCCTCGAAGGCTTCGAGGAAGACATCGACGCTGCCGGAGTGGCGGACGGGCAGGACGCGCCCGGCGATGCGCGTGCCCGGGGTGAGAGGCCGCAGCCCGGCGGGGGCGCAGCGGACGGGTACGCCGAGGCGCAGGCAGGCGTCGGCGACGTGGGCGGTGGTGAGGGTGGCGAAGTGGCGGGCGATCTCCGCGTTCCCGGTGAGGTGGGCGGAGCGCGCGGGGGGCGCGTCCGCCGTACCGGTGATGTTCTCCATGGCTGTGCCTCGCTGGTCGGGCCCCGGCACGGAGCGAGTGCCACCGCACCGGGGCCGACTTTACGCGACGGGTCGGACACCGGCAGGACCGTCGCGCCGGGCCCGGCCGGTCAGATCGCGGGGTTCGCGGGTGCCGGGTACGGGCGCTCGGCGGGGAGGAGGCGGGCGGCCTCACCGGTGCGCCCGGCGCGGACGCGGGCGTGGATCTCGTGCGCGAGCGGGATGACGTCCGTGACGCCGGTGCTCCAGTCGTCGGCGGAGCGGCGCGACGCGTCGCCCGCGAGGCCGAGTTGCCGGGAGCGGCAGGGAGCGGCAGGGCAGCGGCCGCAGGCGCAGGTCGCGCTCGGGGTCCCGCTGGACGCGCGCGGGCGCCCGCCGGAGCGCCCGCCACCGGGCCGCCTCGTCGGCGTGGCGGCCCGGCACGTGGTGGGGAGAGGCAGGCGTTCTCCAGGGCCCAGGTGAAGCCGTCGCGGCGCAGGTCGATCGCGAGGACCGTCTCCTGGTCCGGCTTCGTGGCCCAGCCGCAGCGGTACGTCATCCACAGGAACGCCGGCTTCACCCACGTCGTCCGGCCGCGCCTCCAGGCGGCGGGGAAGCGGCCGTCGCGGGCGGCGGGCAGGCCGAGGGCGGGCGCGTACGCCTGGTGGACGGTGAGGGTGTCGGCGGCGGTGCAGGCGGCGCGTATCTGCCGGCAGGGGATGTCGTCCGGCGGTGGCATGCCCGGAGTCCGGCACGCGGATTTCCCGGCGCGCGGGCGGCCGGGGAACCGGTCACACATCCGGGACTTGACCAGCACGAAGCTCCGGCCGGAGAGTGTGCGGCAGCACAGACCGAGAGGAAATTCATGGCCGGCGAGCGCCCCGCGCTGTACGAGATGTTCGACGACCGGTTCCGCACCGGCCGGTGCATGAACGGCGACGCCGGCCTGGAGGTCCTGCACACCGGCAGCCGCTGGGCCGAGGGGCCCGTCTACGTGCCCGCGTGGCGGCAGCTGCTCTGGAGCGACATACCCAACGACCGCCTGCTGCGCTGGGACGAGGAGACCGGCGCCGTCGCCGTCTTCCGCCGCTCCGCCGGGCACACCAACGGCAACACCCTCGACCGCGAGGGCCGCCTCATCACCTGCGAGCAGGGCAACCGCCGGGTGACGCGCACCGAGCACGACGGCACCGTGACGGTCCTGGCCGACCGCTGGCAGGGCAAGCGGCTGAACAGCCCCAACGACGCTGCGGTCAAGTCGGACGGCTCCATCTGGTTCTCCGACCCGGACTACGGCATCACCAGCGACTACGAGGGCCACCTGGCGGACAGCGAGATCGGCGCGAACAACGTCTACCGCGTAGACCCGGCCACCGGCGAGGTGCGCCTTGTCGCGGACGGCTTCCGGGGGCCGAACGGGCTGGTCTTCTCGGCGGACGAGAAGCGGCTGTTCGTCTCCGACAGCGGCGCCAACCTCATCCGCGTCCTCGACGTGCGCGACGACGGCACGCTCTCCGACGGCGAGGTCTTCGCCGAGGGCGGGGCGCGCCGGAACGCCAACTTCGACAACATACGCTTCGACGCCGACGGACGGCTCTGGGCCGCCGCGATGGACGACGGCGTGCACTGCTACGACCCCGACGGCACGCTGCTCGGGCGGCTCGCCGTCCCGCAGACGGCCGCCAACATCGCCTGGGGCGGCGCCAAGCGCAACCGGCTGTTCATCACCGCCCGGACGACCCTGTACTCGGTGGTCATGGGCGTCACGGGCACGCACCAGACCGGCCCCGGCCGCCGCCGGCGGGACGCGCCCGCCGGCTGACGCGGACGGCCCGCCGCCCGCGCGTCCCGCCGGCGGCTCAGCCGACGTGGATGCGCGGGCGGCGGGCCGGGTCGCGTTCGGCGCGGCGCAGGACCTCCCGCGCGACCGGCGCGACCTCGCCGTCCCCGAACACCAGGAAGCGCAGCAGGTGCCCCAGCGGGTGCCCCTCGGTCCAGGTGAAGTAGGCGTGCGGGACGGTGCCGGTGCGGTCCCGCAGGTGCAGCAGCACGGCCGCGATGGTGTTGGCCACGGCGGCGCCCCGGACGCGCAGGACGCGGTAGCCGTGGCACTCCTCGCCGTGCACCGTCACATCGGCGGCGAAGTCGGACGAGTCGTCCACCGTCACTTCGAGGAACAGCGTGTGCCGCCGGTCGGGGATCGGCGTCTCCTCGCACTGACTGTCCTGCTTCTCGCGGTACTCGCGCTCGTCCCGGGCGTCCGGCTCGTTGGCGATGATGCGCAGCGGCCCCCGGGCGGCGGCCTCGTCGATGAGGCGGGCGGCGGTGGCGTCGAGGGTGATGTCGCCCGACCGCAGCTCGAAAGCGCGGTGGACGCGTGACCCGAAGGACGTGACGAGGATGCCGACGATGAACAGGGCGGCGATCCGCAGGCCGTCGGGGCGCTCGATGACGTTGACGACCAGTGTGTACAGGAGCACGGCGGTGACCAGGCCGAACCCGGCGGTGGCGCGGCGGTGCCCGCGGTGGCGTGCGGAGACCGTGACCGCGAACGACGCCGAGACCATCAGCACGAGGACGCCGGTCGCGTACGCCCCGCCCTGCGCGTCCACGTCCGCCTCGAACAGGATGGTGACGGTGAACGCGATGGCGACGAAGAGCAGCACCAGCGGGCGCACCGCCCGGGTCCACTCGGGCGCCATGCCGTACCGGGGCAGGTAGCGCGGCACGAGGTTCAGCAGCCCGGCGAGGGCGGAGGCGCCGGCGAACCAGAGGATCGCGATGGTGGAAAGGTCGTAGACCGTGCCGAACGCCTCGCCCAGGTAGCGGTGGGCCAGGTACGCGAGCGCCCGGCCGTTGGCCTCGCCGCCGCTCTCGAATTCGTCGCGCGGTATCAGCAGGGTGGTGGCGAGGCTGGAGACGAGGAGGGCGCCGCTCATGACCAGCGCGGCCGTGGTGAGCAGCCGCCTGGTGTCGCGTACGCGCCCGGCGGGCCGTTCCTCGGTGTCGGTGGCGTCGCCGCGCACCTGCGGCATGACGGCGACGCCCGTCTCGAAGCCGGACATGCCGAGGGCGAGGCGCGGGAAGACCAGCAGGGCGACGGCGATCATCGCCACCGGTGACGCGTGCTCGGCCGACGCCGCGTCCCACCAGTCGTCCACCACCACCGGGTCGTCGAGGATGTGCCGCGCGGCGGTGGCGAGCACCACGAGGTTGAGCAGCAGGTAGGTGCCGACGAGCCAGACGGCCATGCCGATGGCCTCGCGGAAGCCCTTGAGGAAGACGGCGCCGAGGGCGGCGATCAGCAGCAGGGTGATCCACATGTTGCCGTCGTGCATCCAGCCGGGCGCGACGGGGTTCTCCACGGCGTGCGCGGCGGCGTCGGCGGCCGACAGCGTGATGGTGATCATGAAGTCGGTGGCGGCGAAGCCGAGCAGGACGAGGACGAAGACCTTCCCCGCCCACCAGGGCAGCAGCCGTTCCAGCATCGCGATGGACCCCTCGCCGTGCGGGCTCTCGCGGGCGACGCGCCGGTAGACGGGCAGGGCGCCGAGGAGGGTCAGCGCGACGAGGACGAGGGTCGCCAGCGGGGAGAGCAGTCCCGCGGCGAGTGCGGCGATGCCCGGCTGGTAGCCGAGCGTGGAGAAGTAGTCGACGCCGGTCAGGCACATCACGCGCCACCACGGGTGGCCCTCGGTCCTGCTGGGCGCGGTGGCGTGCGGGCCGGGGTGGCGGGCGGCGCGCTCGCTCAGGCCGTCGAGCAGCCAGCCGCGGAAGCGGCGGGACGGTACGGCGGCGGCCGTCTGCTGGGTGCCGGTCACGACCGCGCACCTCCGGGACCACTCGAACCACAGGAAGCGGTAGGCACGAGGAGCGAGTATCGCCGAGCGGAGGGAGCGGTGACGCCGGGGTCCAGGGGGCGTGCTGGAGCCCGCGCGGGGCGCCCGCCGGCAGGGCGCGCGGCTCAACTGCCAGGCACGATGGCACGGATGGGGCGTGCGCGGGCCCCGCCGGGCGCGCCTCGGACGGCGCGCGCGGGCGTGCGCGCCGGGATATCCCTGACGGCTTCTTGACGAACTCCCGGCAGGTTCTTGACGGCGGCCACGGCGGCCGTCCACGCGGCGCCACCTCACGCGTGCCGGGAGTCACCGGACGGGCCTGGTCGGGGGCCGCGGCGTGGCAGGTCAGGACGCCAGGCGGTCAGGTGGTGGGGCTGGGCGACGGCGTGCCCCCGGTCCGCGGGGTCCCCGGGGCGGGAGCGGGGGCGAGCACGGGCAGCGGCAGTCCGATGGCGCGGACGTCCACCCCCGCGTACGCCGCCGACCAGTCGATGGGGACCCCCGCCACGTACGCCTCCGCCACCGAGCGGAGGAAGCGGCCCGGACTGCCGTCCGAGCGGACGGCGGACGCGATGACGGCGGGGCGTTCGTGGACCGTCTCCAGCGTCTGCCGCATGCCGAGGGTCAGCACGGGATGCGGGCCGGCCTCGATGAACACGGTGTGGCCGCGCACGGCCGCCGCGCGGACCGCCGACTCGAAGCGGACGGGACCGCTGAGGTTGCGGTACCAGTAGGCGGCGTCGAGCCGCGCGGTGTCGAGGAGGCGTCCGGTGACGGTCGAGTAGAACGGGGTGGGCGCGGCGCGTCCGGTGATGCGCGCGAGGTCGGTGAGCTGCCGTTCGCGGAGGGCCGCCATGTGCGGCGGCGAGTGCGCCGCGTATCCGGCGGGCACGCGCAGGGCGCCCACGCGGTCGGCGAGCAGCCCGGCCAGGAACCGTTCGGCCGCCTCGCGGTCGCCCGACACGACGACGGACCGCGGCCCGTTGACGGCGGCGACGGTCAGCCGTCCCGGCCAGGGGCGCAGCCGCACGGCCGCCTCGGTGACCGGCAGCCGCACCGCGACCATCTCGCCCGTGCCGACCAGGGCGGCCTGCGCGCGGCCCCAGGAGGCGGCGATCTCGGCGGCCTCGGCGAGGGTCAGCGCACCGCACTCGTGGGCGGCGGCGAACTCGCCGATGCTGTGTCCGATGACGGCGGCGGGCGTCACGCCGTACGACCGCCACAGCGCGGCGAGGGCCAGCGTGACGGCGAACAGCGCGGGCTGGCAGACGTCCATGCGGTCGGGGGGCGGGGTGCCCGGGGCCCCGGACAGCACGCCGGGCAGGGACCAGCCGGTGTGCGGGCGCAGCGCGCGGTCGCACTCCTCGATGCGCCGGGCGAAGACGGGGGCGTGCGCGAGCAGTCCGCGCCCCATGGCGGGCGACTGCGCGCCGAGGCCGGGGAAGACGAGGACCGGCTGCGCGGACCCGGCGGCCACGCCCCTGACGACCTGCGGCGACGCCTCCCCGGCGGCCAGCCTGCGCAGTCCGGCGAGGCAGTCGGCCCGGTCGGCGTAGAGCAGGACGGCGCGGTGCTCCGGGTACGCGGGGGCTTCCCGGCGGGCGGGGGGCGGCCCTTCGCCGGGCTCCCCCGCGAGCCGTGCGGCGAGGGCACGGGCGCGGCGGCGCAGTCCTTCGGCGCTGGACGAGGACAGCGGCAGGGGAAGGACGGTGGACTCCGGCATCTGCGTATCCCTCACAGGGGCGAGAACTCCAACGCGCGGGCCATGGCGGATCGGCCGTGACGCGGTGGGCCACGGCGCAGGGACCACGCAGGGACCACTGTGGGCGATCACTTCCCTGACCGCCTGCGGCGAACCGCGGGCGCCGACGGGTTCACCCGATGGCGTGCAGGGGCGTTCCGCCGAGAAGGGGCGCGAGGGCGCGCCGCAGGTCGCGCGGGGCGCGGACGTGCACGGCGGTCATACCGGTGCGGCGGGCGGCAGCCACGTTGGCGGCGGAGTCGTCCGCGAACAGGCAGCGCCGCGGCGGCACTCCGAGCCTGTCGGCGGCGGCGAGGAACGCGGCGGGGTCGGGCTTGGCGACGCCGATGCGGGCGGTGTTCACGACCTCGTCGGCGAGGCCGGGCGGGAGGGTGGCGGCGAGGTCGCTCTCCAGCCGGGTGGTCGCGTTGGACAGCAGGGCGACGGGGACGACCGCGCGGGCGGCCCGCAGCAGGGCCGCCACCTCCTCGTCGGTCGTGGGCACGAGGGCCGACCATTCGGCGACGGCCGCGCGGGCGGCCGGTCCGTGGCGCGCGGCGAGGTCGTCGGCGACGGCGGCGCGCCACTCCTCGTCGGTCACGCGGCCGGTGATCGCGGGGAGCAGCCTGGCCTCGGCGAACGCGGCGGCGGCGAGCGCGCCGGCGGGCAGGCCGTGCCGCCGCTCGACCGGGCCGGCGTCCGGCCAGTGCCTGAGCACGCCGTCCAGGTCGCAGATCACGGCGTCGTGCGGGCGGGCCGTCATGCGGAAAGCATCCCCGCGGCGTCCACCGCGTCCGCAGCCGGCGCCGCCTGACGGACGAGGGTGTCGAGGGACAGCCCGAGGGCCCCCGCGAGGGCGGCCACCGTGAAGAACGACGGGGTCGGGGCGCGGCCGGTCTCGATCTTGCGGAGCGTCTCGGCGGAGACGCCGGCCGCCGCCGCCACGTCCGCCATGCTGCGCTCGCCCCTGGCCTCGCGCAGCAGCGCGCCGAAGCGCTCGCCGCGTTCGCGTTCCCAGGGGGTCAGCGGGGTCCTCACCATGACCGTGATACTAATACCGGTATAAGAATTGCGCGCCCCGGGGTGTGCCCCGGGGCGCGCGGAAGGGACCGGGACATGGTGGAGATCAAGACGGACGCGGCGCTGGACGCCATGCGCGAGGCCGGGCGTGTCGTCGCACGGGCGCTGGCCGCCGCGCAGGAGGCGGCGGCGGTCGGGGTGACCCTGCGGGAGCTGGACGAGGCGGCGCGCGCCGTCCTCGACGGGGCGGGCGCCCGCTCGCCGTTCCTGGGGTACCTGCCGTCGTTCGCGCCGACGCCGTTCCCCGCCGTGACGTGCGTGTCCGTCAACGACGCGCTGGTGCACGGCATCCCGGACGGCTACCGCCTGCGCGAGGGCGACGTGGTGAGCGTGGACTGCGGCGCCGAACTGGACGGCTGGACGGGCGACGCGGCGGTCACCTTCGCCGTCGGCACCCCTAGCCCGGCGGACGCGGCGCTGATCGACGCGGCGCGGCGCGCGCTCGACGCCGGGATCGCGGCGGCGACGGTGGGCAACAGGACCGGCGACATCGGGCACGCCGTCTCCCGCGTGACGCGCGCGGCCCGCTGCGGCAGCCCCGTCGACTTCGGCGGCCACGGCATCGGCCGCCGCATGCACGAGGACCCGCACGTGGCGAACCGGGGGCGCCCCGGCCGGGGCTTCCCGCTGCGGCACGGGCTGACGCTCGCCATCGAGCCGATGCTGATCTCCGGCGGCGGCGACGCGTACGTCACCGCGCCGGACGGCTGGACGCTGCGGACGGCGGACGGCAGCCGGGCCGCCCACTTCGAGCACACCGTCGCCGTCACCGCCGACGGGCCGCGCGTCCTCACGCTCCCCTGACCACCGCCCCGCCGCCGCGGTCGGGCAGGATGGGCCGATGCGGACACCACGAGAGGCCGCCAGGGTCGCGGTGCTCGACCCGGCAGGCGCCGTCTTCATGTTCCGGTACGACAACTCCGAGGTGGGCGTGCACTGGGCGATGCCCGGCGGGGGCCTCGACCCGGGCGAGACGCCCGAGGCCGCCGCGGCGCGCGAACTGCGCGAGGAGACCGGCTGGACCGGCGTCCCCCTGCGCGGGACGCTCTGCCTGTGGGAGCACGACTACACGCGCGCGGGCGTGCCCGTACGGCAGCGCGAGCGGATCTACCTGGCGTACGGGCCGCGCCGCGAGCCGGTCGGCGACCTGACCGCCGCCCACGCCGAGGACGGCATCCTGCGCTGGCGCTGGTGGTCCCCCGCCGAACTCGCCGTGGCGGACGAGGCCCTGTGGCCCCCGCAGCTCCCCCAGGTCCTCGACGCGCTGCGCGCCGACGGCCCGCCCGCCGTACCGGCCGACTTCGGGTACGTCCCCAACTCCCCGCGCTGAGTGGCAGCATCAGGGCCATGGACGATCTCCCGGAACGGCTCCCCGCCACGCTCGGCGCGCTGCGCGCGGACGCCGCCGCGCTCGGCTTCGCCCTCTCCTGCGACCCGCGCACCGGCGCCCTGCTGGCCGCCCTCGCCGCCGCGCGCCCCGGCGGGCGGGTGCTCGAACTGGGCACCGGCGTCGGCCAGGGCGCGGCCTGGCTGCTCGATGGGATGGACGCGACCGCCTCGCTCGTCAGCGTGGAACGGGACGCGGCGGTGCAGTCCGTGGCCCGCCGCCACCTCGGTGCCGACCCCCGGCTGACCCTGGTGCAGGGCGACGCGGGGGCCTGGCTCGACGGCTACGGCGGGCCGCCGTTCGACCTCGTGTTCGCCGACACGTGGCCGGGCAAGTTCACCCACCTCGACACAGCCCTGGCACTGGTCGCGCCAGGGGGCGCATACGTCGTGGACGATCTCGCGCCCGTTCCCGGCTGGCCGGCCGGGCATGAGGCGGACGTACGGCGGCTGCTGGCCCGGCTGGACGGCCCGCCCGGCTTCCGCACCGCCCGCCTCGGCTGGGCGAGCGGACTGCTGCTGGCCGTCCGCACCGGCGTCAGCGGGGCAGCCGTCTGAGCATGACGGTGCTGTCCGTGCGGGTGCGGGGCGTGCCGTCGGGGCCGAGCTGCGTGCGCTCGTGCTCCTCGCTCAGCAGGACCTCCCAGTCCCCCTCGGGCAGCCGCAGCGACGCGATGACCTCGGGCGGCGTCGGGAAGCGCACGCCGGGGTGGTCCTCGCCCTCCTCCCGGTGCGGGGAGCCCGCGTGCCCCTCGATCAGCAGGACGCCGCCCGGCGCCACCGCCGCGGCGGCCGACCGCAGGATGCGCTCGCGCGGCATGTCCGCCCAGGAGTGCAGGAACTGGGCGGACACCAGGTCGTAGCTGCCGCCGGGGAACGAGGTCGCCAGGTCGTGCCGCTGCCAGTCGATCCGGTCGGCCACGCCCGCGTCCGCCGCGTGCCTGGCGGCCCGTCCGAGGGCGACCCGTGAGATGTCCGCGGCCGTCACCCGCCAGCCGCGCGCGGCGAGCCACACCGCGGCGCCGCCCTCGCCGCAGCCGAGGTCGAGGGCGCTGCCCGGCGTGAGGTCCGCGACATGCCTGACCAGCTCCGTGTCGGGCTCGCCGCTCCGGACGCGCCCGGTCTGCGCGTAGCGCTCGTCCCACTCGCGGGCGGCGCGGCGCGCGGCGACGGCGGCCGCGGTCTCCTCGGCGGTCAGGTCCGCGTTGACGGCGGCGCCCGCGCGCACCCCGGCGTCGGCGGCGCCCACGACCTGCTGGGCGGGCGTCGTGACGTTGCCCGCCGCCCAGACGCCGGGCACGGGCGTGGCGCCGGTCTCGTCCACGGGCACGACGGTGCCGACGACCTGGCCGTCGCGTTCCCGCTCGATCGGGGTGATCCCGAGGCCGTCGAGGAAGGCGGCGCGCGCGGTGAACAGCGGGGTGACGGCGAGCGCGGCGCAGGGGACGACGGCGCCGTCGGCGAGGGCGACGCCGGTGAGCCGGTCGCCGGCGACGGTGAGGCCGGTCACCCGTTCGTGCACCACGGTGATGCCCCGCGCGTCGAACTGCTCGGCCTGCTCGTCGGTCAGTTCCGGCATGGCGTGCCGGAAGAGTGTGAGGTCGTCGGTCCACTGGCGCCACATCAGGGCCTGGTGGACGGAGAGCGGCCCGGTGCCGAGAACGCCGATGGGCTGGTCGCGGACCTCCCAGCCGTGGCAGTACGGGCAGTGCAGAACCTCGCGTCCCCAGCGGTCGGCGAGGCCGGGGACGCCGGGCAGTTCGTCGGTCAGGCCGCTGGCGACCAGCAGCCGCCTGGCGGCGACGGCGGTGCCGTCCGCGAGGACGACGTGGAAGCCGTCCGGGGTGCGCCCCGCGGTCGCGACGCGCGCGGGGACGATCTCGGCGCCGTACCGCGCGGCCTCCTCACGTCCGGCGGCGAGCAGCGCGAGCGGAGGCACACCCTCGTGGCCGAGGAGGGTGTGCACGCCGTCGGCGGGGGCGTTGCGCGGGGTGCCGTCGTCGATCACGAGGACGGAGCGGCGGGCCCGGCCGAGGGCCACCGCGCCGCTCAGTCCGGCCGCGCCGCCGCCGATGACCACGACGTCGTACGAGGAGCGTGTGGGTGCGGTCATACAGGAGCACCTCCCTTTCCCGGGCGATGGTCGGCCGGACCCCCCATCATTTGACAAAGCTTGTTGCCGGGTCGGCACATGGGAGGCGTGGCGGACGACAACCTGACGAACGTACTGAGCACGGTGGGCCCCCGGCTGCGCGCCCTGCGCCTGGAGCGCGGCCTCACGCTGGCGTCGCTGAGCGGTGCGACGGGCATCTCGCAGAGCACCCTGTCGCGTCTGGAGTCGGGGCAGCGCAGGCCGGCGCTGGAACTGCTGCTGCCGCTGGCGCGTACGTACGGCGTGCCGCTGGACGACCTGGTGGGGGCGCCGCCCACCGGTGACCCGCGCGTCCACCCGCGCCCGTTCGTCCGGCACGGGCGGACGTTCGTGCCGCTGGCCAGGAACCTGGGCGGACTACTGGCATACAAGATGATCATTCCCGGCAGGTCGCCGGACGACCCGCTGCCCGAGCAGCGCACGCACGAGGGCTACGAGTGGCTGTACGTGCTGGCCGGGAAGCTGCGGCTGGTCCTGGGCGAACACGACCTGACGCTCGCGGCCGGAGAGGCCGCCGAGTTCGACACGCGCGTCCCGCACGTCTTCGTGAGCGGGGGGCCGCGGCCGACGGAGGTGCTGTCGCTGTTCGGCCCGCAGGGCGAACGGCTCCATGTCCGCGCCCGCCCGGCGCGGGCGGACTGACGGGCCCCGCCGGGCGCGTCACCCCGGCGGCGCGCGCCACCTGGGCCCCGCGAACCTGGCGAGCGCCGCCGCCAGATCGTCCGGCACGGCACGCACGACCGACAGCGGCAGCACGCAGTACCAGCCCCCGCCGCTGTGCAGGGCCCGGTGCGACGGGGCGGCGCCGGGGCGCAGATGGACGTGGACCCCGTACACCTTGCTGTCGCGGCCCCGCCGCATGACCGGCCGCGGTTCGACGGCGTCCACGTCGTGCCACGCGTGCCACCCGTTGTACCTGCCGATGGCGAACAGCAGGTGATCCGCCGTGATGTGCAGCTCGGTGCGGAGCGGGGGCTTGAGCAGCCACGAGAGGCAGGACACCAGCAGCGCGAGGAGCAGCCACGCCGCCCCACCCCCCACGGCCTGCGCCCAGCTGCCGGAGAGCGCGCCCCGCAACAGCGTCAGGCCGCCTAAGAAGGCGAACGCCGGCCAGTGGGCCACGATCGCGCGCCGCCTGCGGCCGATGGCGTGGAAGGCCGCCGGGCCGTCCTCCAGGACGGCCCAGTGCTCGCGGACGGCGAGCGGCTGCCGTTCCGCTGCCCAGATCGTCCCCCGGAGCGAGGGAGGGGGTCCGGGGAAAGGACGCGCCGCCGGAGCGGGGCCCGCCGCACCGTGCGGCCGGCGCCGGGCGGCCCGCTGCGGCGGAACGCCGGAAGTGGTGACTGCCGCCCGCGCCCGTGTCAGGTGCTCCTGGAGCCGCAGGTGCCTGAACCGGTAGACGCCGCCGCTCTGCCGCAGCAGCCCGCCCCGGTGCGCGTCCCGCAGGAACTCCATGAGCGACCACGGCACCCTGCCCACCGTCGCGAGCGCCGCCTTGGCGAACAGCCACCGGCTCCACGGACTCAGCAGCACCAGCAGTGCCGCCGCCCCGACCCAGGCGACCGCGCCCCATGCCAGGGCGTCCGCCACCGTGCCGCCCGCGAACCAGCCGAACGCCCCCTGGCCGATTCCGAACAGCGGGGCGACCACGCCGGCCGACAGCAGCGCGGCGCGCCGCTCGCCCCGCAGCAGTTCCCCCGGCGTCACCGCGTCCTCCGTGTCGGCGGGCGCGGCGATGACGGCCATGGCGAGCGGCGCGAGGACGCATCCCGTCACGACCATCACCACGTACGGCCGGCTGTCGTTCGCGCCCGCGGCGATCAGGCCGAGCCCGGCGGTCGGCACCACGATCACCAGCGCGGCCGCCAGCCCCCGCCGCACCGCCACGGGCCGTCGCGCGGACCGCAGTGCGGCGCCGATGCGGAACGGATTGGCGCGCCTGCGCGGCTGCCACATGCGGCTGCGGAACCAGAACTCGGTGGACCGCCACATCAGGAAGCACAGCGTCAGTCCCAGGGTGAGGGAGGATTCCAGGCCGAGTCCGGTCGAGCCCCAGTCGAAACCGGGGTCGGTGCGGCGGTCGCCGTACCAGGCGATGAAGGCGTCCACCGGGACGGACACGGCCAGACCCACCACCAGGAGCACCAGCGGGAACAGGGCGAGGACCATCGGCGTGCGGTGCAGGCGCCACCAGGCCAGCTCGGTCGTGTGCCGCCGGTCGAGGTGGCGGGCGAGTGCCGTGAGCCAGTGGCGCGCGCGGTCGGGGTGCCAGCGGCCGGGCGCGTGCAGGCGCTCCAGGGACTGCGGGCGCTCGGTGAAGGTGGCCGCGAACACCGCGTCCAGCAGATGGTGTTCGACGTCCGCGACGTCCGGGAAGCGGCGTGTCAGCAGGTCGCACGGGTCGGCGGGCGGCGTCTCGTAGGCGCGGCGGGCCAGCCAGATCATCAGCGGGCTCGTCAGCGTCCTGGCGACGGGCCCGTCCGGGGCGGCGGCGAGCGCGGCCACCGTCCAGGCCCAGCGGTCGCGGACAGGGGAACGGGCGGAACGGACGAGGTAGCGCGTCGCGTCGGCGAGGTCCACGGGCTGGGCGTGCAGTGTCACGGCACGGGTGATCTCGGCGCCGGAGGCACGCACGGCCGCGTACGCCTCGGTCCTCGACGCGAGGACGACGGGGTGTTCGGGCCCGAGCGCGGCGTCCACGGCCCGGACGACGTCGGCCCTGCGGTGCTCGGGCAGTTCGTCGAGGCCGTCGAGCACGGGCAGGAGCAGCCCTTCGCGGACGAGCCGCCGCGCGGGAGGGTCCCCTTCGACGGCGGGCAGGCCCGGGTACTCCTCGGTGACGCGCCGGACCACCCAGCGGTGGAAGTCCTCGCGGAACGGGTCGAACGACTCCAGCGTCAGCGGCACGGGGACGGGCGCCGGTTCGCCGCGTGCGCGGCGCGCGGTGAGGTCGAGCGTCAGCAGCACGGCCAGGGTGGACTTCCCGGAGCCCGGCGGTCCGAGGACGACGAGCCGCCGCCGTTCGAGGGCGAGCAGGGCGTCGGCCAGCCGGGAGGCGCTGCCGTCCTGCCCGGGGGCGGCGGCGCGGGGGCCGGGGCGGTCGGCGTGCCAGCGGACGGGCAGCGGCTCGTCGGCGGCGGCGGCGTCCTGGGCGCGCAGTTCGGCGGACCACTGGGCGCGGACGGCGCGGGCGAGGGCGTGGGCGGCGCGGTCCACGGGGTCGCGCGGCGGGGGTACGTGGACCGTCACGTCGCCGTGGACCTGGCCGATCTGGATCACGTACTCGGCCGTGCCGCCGCTCATGACGTTGCGGATGGAAGGTGGCTCCGGTGCCTCCGGCATGGAGGGCATTATGGTCCGCGCCCGCCGCGCGCGGGAGGCGGTCGGGGACCGGACCGGCCCGTCAACGGCACGACGAAACGCCCCGGTTGACGCCGCGTCACCTCTACGGGTGACGTGTGGGCCTGGTGGGGTGGATGCCGAGGGCGTCGGCGAGGATCACGTACATCGCGTGCGACCACAGCAGCGGGGTCGCGACGGGGCCCCACCGCTCCTCCCAGGGGGCGAGCTGCCCGGGGTGCAACAGGCGCGCGCCGACGGCCTGTTCCGGCAGCAGCCCGTCGGGGGTCGCCTGGGCGGCGATCCAGTCGAGCTGCCGCCTGGCGGCGGCCGTGCGGCCGGTGCGCGCGTGGTGCCAGCCGAGGAGGCCGGCCAGGACCGGCCACTGCCCGCCGCCGTAGAAGACGTCGTCCAGGTAGCGGTGGACACCGCCGCCCGGTTCCAGCAGGTCGCGCTCGACGGCGGCGAGCGTGCGCGCGGCGACGCGCCCGTACGGGTCGGTGACGGTGAACGGGGTCAGGCACGCGACGAGGCTCGCGTCCACCGCCCCGTTCCCCAGCCACTTGGTGAGCCGCCCGCGCAGCGTGCCCTCCTCGGCGACGAGGTTCCCGGCGTCCGCGAGGACCGGGGCGACGACGTCCGGGTCCGCCAGGCCCGCCCGCGCGGCGGCGGCCAGGCCGCCCTGGATCGCGCCGAGGGTGGAGACGTGCCGCTCGTCCCCGGACTCCTCCCACCAGTCGTTGCAGGGCAGGTCCCAGGTGACGGCGAGGTAGTCCACGACCAGGGCTACGGCGTCGCGGTACGGGGCGGGGTCGAGTCCGTGCCGCTCCAGGTGGGCCGTGAGCGACCAGAGCCACGTGCCGTACCCGTCCGTCTGGAACTCGCCCCAGCCCGCGACGTCCGGGTCGCGCCCGTCGAGCGTGAAGCGCGTCGGCAGGTAGTCGCGGTCGGCGGGCCGCCCGCCGCCGCGGTGCGCGGCGACGACGCGCAGGACGCGGTCCGCGCGGTCGGTCACCATCCGGGCGCACCAGTCGTGGAACGCGGTGGCCGAGCCGGGCGCGCCCGCGCGGGACGCCGCCTCCGCGATGAACGAGCCGTCGCGGAACCACGAGAAGCCGTACACCGGGTACGCCGGACCGGCCGGATAACCGCCGCCCGCGTCCTGGTTGCCGGTGATGACGTCCAGACTCCGCGCCACGAGGCGCCGGTGGTCGGTGGTGGACACGGGCTTGCCTCCGGGGGTGTGACGGGCGGGGAGCGGGGACGTGCCCCGGGGGACAGCCTTCCCCCGGCGGCGGCCCGGGAGGCGGAGCGGGGGCCGGGAGGCGGCAGAAGCACCCGTCCGGGTGGCGGCGCGTTCACCGTCCCGGGCGCACGGCGCACGGCGCACGGCGCACGGCGCACGGCGCACGGCGCACGGTGGTGCGGGAGGGGCGGAGGGCGACTGGCAGGGATTGACGGGGGGTCAGCGAGCGTGAATGATCTGCTCGACCGATCAGCTGAGTGCTCTCGCGCCGGCGTGAGCCCGCCGAGAGGATTCCGCCGCCGTGGCCCCCAGCCGAGTGCCCGACTTCCGCAGTCCCCTGTCCGCGCGCGCCAAGGTCCTGCTCGCCGCCGGGGTCGCCGGGGTGCTGGCCGTGACCGGGGCGGCCGTGGTCGTGTCCGACGGCGGGGACGGCGGGGACAGCGGCGCAGGCGGGGACCGCGAGGCCGTGGCGGGACCGACGTCCGGTACGGACGCGCCCGTCGCCGCGCCGCCCGCCGACGAGTCCCTGATCGCCCCCTCGCCCGACGAGTCCGTGGTGCCGCCGTCGCCCGGCGGGGAGCGGGACGCGGCGGACGGCGGGACCGGCGGCGACGGCGCGGAGGCGACGGGCGGCGGCGGTGACGGCGCGGACGGCGGAGGCGGCGGCGGGACGGGCGGGGGCGGCGCGCCCATCCGGGCCGGGCTGTTCGTCAACCCGGGCGGCCAGGTGAGCCGGTGGGTCGCGGACAACCCCCAGGACGGCAGGCGGCCCGTCATCGCCGAGGAGATAGCGGACGAGCCGCAGGGCGTGTGGTTCACGCGGTACGACCCCGACGGGGTGACGGGCGAGGTGCGGGCCGTCACGTCGGCGGCCGAGGCGTCGGGCGGCGTGCCGGTCCTGGTGAGCTACGTCCTGCCCAGCCGCGACTGCGGCGGCCACTCGGGCGGCGGCGCTCCCGACACGGCCGCGTACGGACGCTGGATGGAACGTTTCGCCGCCGGTCTGGGCAGCGGCCCCGTCATCGTGATCCTCGAACCTGACTCACTGGCGCTCAACGACTGCATGGCCCCCGACGCGAAGCACGCGCGCGACGCCGCGCTCGCCCGCGCCGCCGACACCCTCCACGCCGCCAACCCCAGGGCCCGCGTCTACTTCGACGCGGGCCACTCCCAGTGGCACGACCCGGCCGACATGGCCGCCAGGCTGCGCGCCGCCGGGGCCGGGGAGAGCGCGGACGGCATCTTCACCAACGTCGCCAACTTCCGCACCACGGCGGACGAGACGGCCTACGCCAAGGACGTCCTCGCGGCGCTCGGCGGCGGCCTGCACGCCGTGATCGACACCAGCCGCAACGGCAACGGCCCGGTCGGCGAGGAGTGGTGCGACCCGGAGGGCCGCCGCCTCGGCGAACGCCCCACCACGGACACGGGCGACCCCGCGGTCGCCGCCTACCTGTGGGTCAAGCCCCCGGGCGAGGCGGACGGCTGCGCCGCCGCCCCCGGCGCCTTCTCCCCCGAGATCGCCTACCACCTGGCCCTGGGTGACTAGTTGACGTCCCGTCCCCGGCGCGCGGCGCCGGAGGCAGGGCGGCGCGGGCACCACGCGCGGACGACCGGGCGCGGCCGGCCCGTCGCGCGCGGTCCCGCCGCAGCACGCTTCGGCCGCCGTCCACCAGGTCGTTGACACGGGAGGGCGACAACGCGTTACCGAGGAGTTACTCCGTGGCACATAAGCTAGTGAGTGACTCCAACAGATCGGACACGCCATGCTGTTCCCCCGTATACGGCGGCATCTCGGGCGCCGTGGCGCCCTGCTGGTCATCGTCGGCGCAGGGGAGATCATCTGGGGCCTCCAGTTCGTCCTCGATCCGGCGCCCAACCCGCAGGGGCTCACGCTGCTGACCGAGGTCGCGCCCGTGCACTACTGGGCGTGGATGTGGGTGGTCGCGGGTGTGGCGGCGGTGTCGGCGGCGTGCGTGCGGATCGGCCACGACTGGCCGGGGTTCGCCGCCGCGCTGGCGCCGCCCACCGTGTGGTCCACGGCGTACGTGGCCGCCGGGCTCGCGGGCGAGTACACGAGAGGGCTGTGGATCGCCGCCTGGTACCTGTCGTCACACGTCGGGGTGATCATGTGGGCCAGCGCGATACCGGAGTTCTCGGCGCCGGCGGCGGTACCGGCGGCGCGTCCCGTCAAGGAGGGGGCGGCATGAGTCTTTGGACGACGGTGGCGGCGATCGGCGGGCCGGTGGGCGCGCTGGCCGCGGGCTGGCTCGCGGCACGGGCCACGAAGGCCGCGGCGCTGATCACCGGTGAGGCGCACACGCGTGTGGCCGCGGTGACGACCGGCCCGGAGGAACGGCGGGTCGATCTCGCCGTCCTCCAGGCCACCGTGGAACGCGTCACCGAGGAGAACCGGGAGCAGCGCACGCGGCTCGCCCGCCTGGAGGCGCTGCTGCGCGCGTTCGTCACGACGTCCGACCGGTGGGCGGCGCAGCTGCGGCGGGCCGGGATGGAACCCGTCGCGGCCGAGCCGCAGGTGGACGAGTACTACCGGACGGGCGTCTGACGGCTGCCGCCGGTCGGGGCGCGCTCCGGCGCGGGCGTGGGGACGGGCGCGCCGTGGCGGGCGGACGGCGTGACGTGCCGTCCCTGCGAGGCGTGCGTCGCGATGTGTTCGCCACTGAGGGCGCGCGCCGTGTTGACGAGCCCGACCATGCTGAACGCCTGGGGGGTGTTCCCCAGGTGGTGCCCGCGCACGACGTCGTACTCCTCGCTGAGGAGCCCCACGTCGTTGCGCAGCGCGAGCAGCCGCTCGAAGAGGTCGCGCGCCTCCGCGGTGCGCCCGGTGCCGTGGAGCGCGTCGGCGAGCCAGAAGCTGCACGCGACGAACGCGCCCTCGCCGCCCGGCAGTCCGTCCACCTCGCCGTCGGCCTCGGGGCGGTAGCGCAGGACGAAGCCGTCGCTCTGGAGTTCGCGGCGCACGGCGTCCACGGTGCCGCGCACGCGCGGGTCGTCCCAGGGGAGGAAGCCGGTGCGGGGCAGCAGCAGGAGCGCGGCGTCGAGGCCGCGTGAGCCGTAGAACTGCGTGAACGTGTTGCGTTCGGCGTCGTACGCCTTCTCGCAGACCTCGGCGTGGATGCGGTCGCGCAGGGCGGCCCACCGCGCCACGGGCGCGTCGGCGGGGTGGCGGCGGGCGGAGTGCACCGCGCGGTCGAGTCCCGCCCAGGCCATCACCTTGGAGTGGGTGAAGTGGCGGCGGGGGCCGCGTACTTCCCACAGGCTGTTGTCCGGCTGGTCCCAGGCGCCCTCCAGGTGGTCGAGCAGGGCGCGCTGTATCCGGAGGGCGTCCCCGTCCGGGGCGATGCCGCTCTCCTCGGCGAGGTGGAAGCTGTCCAGGACCTCGCCCCAGACGTCGAGCTGGAACTGGCCGGCGGCCGCGTTGCCCACCCGGACGGGGCCGGTGCCCCGGTGGCCGTCGAGCCAGCCGAGTTCCGCCTCGGGGAGGCGGCGCGTGCCGTCGAGCCCGTACATGATCCGCAGGTCCGCCGGGTCGCCCGCGACCGCGCGCAGCAGCCACTCGCGCCAGGCCCGCGCCTCCTCGACGAACCCGGTGCCCAGCAGGGCCTGGAGGGTGAAGGTCGAGTCGCGCAGCCAGCAGAAGCGGTAGTCCCAGTTGCGGGTGCCGCCCGGCTCCTCGGGCAGTGAGGTGGTGGCGGCGGCGAGGATGCCGCCGGTGGGGCGGTAGGTGAGGGCCTTGAGCGTGACGAGGGAGCGCCGCACCGGCTCCTGCCACCCGCCCTCGTAACGGCAGCCCGCCATCCATGACTCCCAGAAGCGCCGGGTGTCGGGGACGGCCGCGAGCGCGTCCACCGGCTCGGGCCGTGGCAGGTGGGACGGCTGGTGGGTGAGGACGAACGGCACGCGCTGCCCGGCCGTCACCGTGAACGCGGCGGTGATCCGCCCGTCGTCGGTGACGGCGGTGGGCGCGTCGGTGCGCAGCCAGGCGGCGTCGGGTCCGGCGACGGCGGCGAGGTCGCCGCCGTCCGGGCGCACCCAGGGTGTGAGCCGGCCGTAGTCGAAGCGGAGCCGCAGGTCCATGCGCATGGGGACGCGCCCCGAGACGCCCTCGACGACGCGGACGACGTCGGCGGCCTCGCCCCGGGGCGGCATGCAGTCGGTGACGCGGACCGTGCCGTCGGGCGTGCGCCACTCGCTCTCCAGGACGAGGGAGTCGCCCGCGTAGCGGCGGGCGGTGGTGCGGCCCCCGGCGGCGGGCGCGAGGAGCCAGCGGCCGGCGGTCTCGTCGTGGAGGAGCGCGGCGAAGCAGGCGGGCGAGTCGAAGCGGGGCAGGCACAGCCAGTCGATGGAGCCTTCCCGGCTGACCAGCGCCGCGGTCTGGAGGTCCCCCAGCAGGGCGTAGTCCTCGATCGGTGCGGCGGACACCGCGTCCCCCTCCTGCTCGTGTCCACGGTGCCCGGCCGGATGCGCGGGAGCCGCCGTCCGTCCCCGCCGGCGGACCGGTGGGGACGGACGGCGGCTCCCGGGACGTGCCGTTGCGGGGCGGGGCGCCGTGGTGCGTGCGGTGGTGCGCGGGCCGCGGCGGGCCCGTCGGTCGGTCAGTCGATCGGTCAGTTGGCGGCCAGCATGCCCTTGCGCAGGCGGGTGAGGATGCGGGTCAGCAGCCGCGAGACGTGCATCTGGGAGATGCCGAGCTGCTCGCCGATCTGGGCCTGGGTCATCTCGTCGACGAACCGCATGTGCAGGATCTGGCGATCGCGTTCGCCGAGCTTGCTGACCATCGGGGCGAGGGTGCTGATGTCCTCCACCAGCTGCATCCCCGGGTCCTCCTGGCCGATGAAGTCGGCGAGTACCGCCTCGCCGTCCACGCCGGACTCGCCGGTGAGCGTGGCGTCCAGGGAGGTCGAGTGGTAGCCGTTGGACGCCTTGCGCGCCTCGATGACCTCGGACTCGGGGAGACTCATCAGGGCCGACAGCTCGGCGACGGTCGGGGTGCGGCCGAGCCGGGTGCGCAGCTCCTCGGTGGCCTTGGCGAGTTCGACCCTGGCCTCCTGGAGGCGGCGCGGGACGTGCACGGCCCAGCTGGTGTCGCGGAAGAAGCGCTTGATCTCGCCGACGATGTAGGGCACCGCGAAGGAGGTGAACTCGACCTCGCGGGACAGCTCGAAGCGGTCGATCGCCTTGATCAGGCCGATCGTGCCGACCTGGACGATGTCCTCCATCTGGTCGCCCCGGCCGCGGAAGCGCGTGGCGGCGTAGCGGACCAGCGAGAGGTTCATCTCGATGAGCGTGTTGCGCGCGTACTGGTACTCGTGCGTGCCCTCTTCGAGGACGGCGAGCCGGGCGAAGAAGACCCGCGACAGCTCCCTCGCGTCACGCGGAGCCACCTTCTGCGGGGCGCCGATCTGCGGCAGAGGGGCGCCGGCCAGGTCCTCCGCGCTCTCCGCGGTCCTCGTCACCGGGTGCGCTGCCGTCGCCGTCACAGCTGCCATGGTGTCCACCCCATTACCTGCTCGACAGTGGTGCCTGAACGGGCACGTACCCGGGTCTCACCCCGGCATGCCTCTTTTTTCCACGGGATCTTCCGGGCGCCGTCCGCGGGTTCCCGCGCGCCTGGTCAGTCGGCCGCCGGGCGGTCCTGGCGCCGGGGGCCGGGTCCGAGCTGTCCCGAGCGCGGGGGCCCGGGGGTGAGGTGGCGCAAGGTGCCCGTGGTGCGCAGGAGTTGGTCGAGGCGCGGCGTGCGGTTGTCCAGGTGCAGGCGGACCCGTGCGGCGGTGGCGCGGCGCTGGATCATCAGCAGGCAGGACAGGCCGAGGGCGTCGCAGTCGCCGAGCCGGGCGAAATCCAGGCGCAGCTGGAGCAGCCCCGGATGGCGGGCGAGCTGCTCGGTGACGGCTTCGAGGAGTTCGTCCGCCGTGTCCCGGTCCAGGTCGCCGTGGATCTGGAGGCGGACGGTGAACGGGTTCGGCGCGGTGGCGGTGAGGGCGCGCGGCGGCAGGCTGGTCATGCCGCCGTCCCCTGACCGGTCGACGCGCCGGAGGACGGTGCGTCGCCGCCCACGGCCCGCCGCGCCTCGGCCAGGTGCCGCGCCGCGCGCGGGAAGTCCGCGAGCCGGCCGGCCAGGACGTCGAGGGTGGGCGCGAGCGAACGGGCGGGCACGCCGCGTGCGGCGAGGATGCCGCCGGTCCACCGGACGAAGCCGGTGAACAGCTCCGGGTCGTCCGCGTACAGGGACGCGGCGAGGAAGTCCACGATCTGCGCGATGTCGTCCGCGGTGTGCCGCAGTTGCTGCCCGGTGTAGTCGCGGATCGCGGGGAAGCGGCTCTCCAGCCCGCCGAGCGCGGCCCGGACGAGCTGGGGCGCGGTCCTGGTGACGTAGGTGTACTCCTGGTCGTCCAGGTGCCGCAACGCGCCCGGCGGGTGGGGCGCGGCGGCGACGTGCGGCCGGGGCGGTGCGGGGTGTCCGGCGGTCATGCGGTGTACCTGCCCGGTGTGCGGCCGTCCACCGCGCTGAGGTGCGCGTGGCGGGGTGCGGTGATGGCGACGACGGCCATGTCGTCGTGCCCGCCCTCGCCGATCCACTGCGAGGCGAGCATCTGCACGCGTTCGACGACGGCCTCGGCCGGCATGCCCGCGCACTGGGCGAGCGCGTCGCGCAGGCGCTCGTCGCCGAAGAGTTCGTCGCCGAGGGGGCCGCCGCGCGCCTCGGTGATGCCGTCCGTGAACAGCAGCGCCGTCTCGCCCGGCGCGAGATGGGTGACGGTGGTGGTCGACTGGACCTCGGGCAGGACGCCGATGAGGGAGCCCTGGGTGTCGGCCTCGTGCACGCGGCCGTCGGTCCTGACGATCAGCGGCGGCGGGTGGCCCGCGCTGGTCAGCCGCAGCCGTACGCGTCCGGCCTCGCGCAGGACGGAGGCGAGGACGAGCGTGACGAAGCGGGTGTGCCGGGAGTCGAGCAGCGCGTCGTTGAGCAGCCCGAGGATGCGCTGGTGGCCGACGGAGAGCGGGGCGAGGGTCTGGAGGGCGTTGCGGACCTTGCCGGTGAGGACGGCCGCCTCCAGGCCCTTGCCGCAGACGTCGCCGAGGACGACGAGGGACTCGCCGCCCGCGCTCGGGGCCTGGTACACGTCGTAGAAGTCGCCGCCGACGCGTTCCCCGGCACGTGCGGCGCGGTAGCCGCCGGCCAGCCCGACGCCGTGGGTGTGCTGGAGGCGGGGCGGCAGCAGTTCCCGCATGAGGGTGGCCGTGGTGCCGGCCTGCTCGGCGTAGAGGCGGGCCGCGGAGATGGCGACGCCCGCCCGCGCGGCGAAGAGGCGCGCGGTCTCCTCCTCGGCGTCGGTGAACGCGCCGCGGCCCGCGCGGCGCAGGAGCACGAGCGCCCCGGCCGGCACGCCGTGGCCCGGCAGCGGCGTGATGACGAGGGACGCGACCTCGCCGTCGAGACCGGGCGGGATCAGCCAGGCGGGGGCGGACGCGGGGTCGATCCAGCGGGCGGGCACGGGCGGGAAACCGCGGAGCGCCTCGCCGAGGCCCGGCACCTGGTCGGCGTCGGCGCGGACGAAACCGCGGGTGACCCGTCCGTCGGGGCCGCAGGAGGTGAGGGGGAGGCGGCGGCCGGCGGCGGGGGCGACGACCACGGCGGCGTCGGCCAGGTGCCGGGTGGCCAGTTGGGCGGTCACCTCGGAGCAGCGTTCGAGGTTGAGGGAGGTGAGGAGCGCCTCGGAGGTCTCGGCCATGAAGGCGGTGCGCCGCTGTTCGAGGCGCAGGGCCTCCTCGGCGCGGCGGCGTTCGGTGTCGTCCACGAGCCACCAGACGATGCCGCCGTCGTCGCCCGGGGTGGGGTGGGCCTCGATATGGCGGTCGGCGACGCGGCCGTGAGCGGCGGCGGTCGGGGCGGGCGGCGCGCCGGTGGCCGTGCCGCGGGTGCCCGTGCCGCTGGTGATGGCGTGGTGGGCGGCGGCGAGCCAGCCGGGGGCGGCGTGGCACAGGGGCGTGCCCGGCTCGGCGCGCGGGAGCAGGCGGCGGGCGGCCTCGTTGGCGCGGCGTACGGCGCCGGTGCGGTCCACGGCGAGGGCGGGGCAGGGGGCGGCGTCCCAGGCGGTGCGGATGCCGGGGAGGTCGGCGGTGGCGGGGCCGCCGGCCATGGCGCGGGTGCCGCCTGGGCTGACGGTGCCGACCGTGCTGCCGTGGTCGGCTGCATGGGGCGGGCTGTCGGAACGGATGTCGGACGTGTCCACGCTCGGGGCACCACCGTGGGCGGGCCAACCACCTTTCTCGCCTACCCGGCTCTCGCATCTGTCAGGACACGCGGTCGCCTGCCGGGTCGCGCCCGTCGGGGCATGCGGCGCGGCGTGTCTTCCGGAACCCACCCTCCCGCATCGGACCCGTGGATGGCAATGGGCGCCGACGCGTGCGGCACGTGGCGGACGGCGCGCGGGAGCGGGCCGGGGGTGCGCCGGCGCCGGTCAGTCGAGGGGCACGACGACCTGGATGGTCTTCCCGCCGCCGGCCAGCTGGAGGACGGTGACGTCCTGGCTGAGGCGGTGGATGAGCGGCCAGCCGTAACCGCCGATGGAGACCCGCCCGTTCCCGTCGGCGTGGGTGACGGTCGTGCGCGGTATCTCGTCGCTCCCGTCGCTGACCGACAGGTACAGGCCCTCGTCCGAGACGACGGCCGAGAAGCCCGTGACGCCCCCCGCGTGCCGGATGGCGTTGGTGACGAGCTCCGACGTCACGAGCAGGACGTCGGCGAGCGTCAGGTCGTCTCTCGGGTCGACGCCGGGCGCCGGGAGGCGTCCGGCCAGCAGGAGCTGGACGTGGTTGCGGGCCGCCGCGGCACTCACGGGCACCGGCCCGTGGTGCCCGCCCGTCACTTCTTCCGCCGACACGCCCTTGCGCTCCATAGTTCTTCCCCCTGCCGTCCACATGCGCGTGCCCGACGCGGGTCGCCGCACACGGCCCATGAGCACCCTGTCCGAAAAAGCTGGACGATGCACCCTTCCGGCGGCACCGGCCGTCAGGGGGACTGCGGCCGGTCCAGTTCCGTCAGGGCGGCTCCGACGGTGTCCGCCAGGGTGAAGTACCCGGCGGTGCCCGTCACCTCGAAGAGCCGCCGTACCGTCTCGCCGAACGGGCCCGCCACCACCATCCGCCCGCCGGCGGCGCGGTGGGCGCGTTCGGCGGTCAGGAGCACGTGGAGGACCCGGGAGTCGGCGAAGTCCGTCTCCGACAGGTCGACCACTGTACGCACTGTACGCCCGACCTCCGCGGGGCCGGACGCCGCGAGCGCCGCTTCGAGGCCGGTCGCGCTCTCGGCGTCGATCTCGCCCGTCACGCGGACCACGAGCACGCCGCCGGCCACCGTCTCGGCCAGCACCGTTCCCAGCTCGTCCATCATCGCCCACTTCCCCGGACCGTCCCGGCCCGCGCCGTCCGCACCCGCCGCCGCCCCCGCGCGGCGGCGGGAAGGACCGTGGGTGTCGCGGGACATTCTCCCGGCCCGCGCCGCGGACCGCGCACCCGCCCCCCGCCAGGAGCCGGCGCGGCGGGTTCGGCGGGCGGCATCGAGGACAGAAGAAGCGGAAGACTCCCCCCGGGGCGGCGGCGCGGGCCGGGTGCCCGTCGGCGGCGGGACGCCGTACGGCCGCCGGGAGTTCGCCCGCCGGTGGCTCCGGCGCGCGGCGGGGCGCCCTAAGCTGAGCGTGCGCGACCGGCGGCGCTGCGTGACGGCCGCCGTTCCCCCGCTCCCGGTCTCAGGAGGAACCGCCATGGAACGTCGCTCCCTCTTGCGCGGTGCCGTCGTCGGCACCGGCACCGTGGCCTTCGGCTTCACCATGTCCCGCTCCTCGCTCGCCTACCCCGCCCGGCCCGGCACCGGCCCGTACGGGCCGCTGGGCGCCGCCGACGCCAACGGCCTGCACCTGCCGCGCGGTTTCAGCAGCCGGATCGTCGCCAGGTCGTCCCGCGAGGTCGCGGGCACGGGCCACACCTGGCACGGCGCCCCCGACGGCGGCGCCTGCTTCGCGGACGGCCGCGGGTGGATCTACGTGTCCAACGCCGAGCTGGGCTCCGGCTCCGGCGGCGCCGGGGCGCTGCGGTTCGCCGCGGACGGCACGGTCTCGGACGCGTACACGATCCTGTCCGGCACGTCGACCAACTGCGCGGGCGGCGCGACGCCCTGGGGAACGTGGCTGTCCTGCGAGGAGGTGAGCCGCGGCTTCGTGTACGAGACGGACCCTCACGGCCGGACGGCGGCGGTGCGCCGCGACGCCATGGGCCGCTTCAAGCACGAGGCCGCCGCCTGCGACCCCGACCTCCGGGTCGTCTACCTCACGGAGGACGAACCGGACGGCGCCTTCTACCGGTTCGCGCCCCGCACATGGGGCGACCTGTCGGCCGGGACGCTGGAAGTGCTCACCGGAAACGACGGCGCCCTCGCCTGGCGCACGGTCCCCGATCCGTCGGCGGCGACCACGCGGACCCGGCAGCAGGTCACCGGCACGCGCGCGTTCAACGGCGGCGAGGGCTGCTACTACCGCGGCGGGCTCTGCTACTTCACGACCAAGGGCGACAACCGGGTGTGGGTCCTGGACACCGGGACGACGACCCTCACCGTCGTGTACGACGACGACCTCGTGGACTCGCCGCCGCTGACGGGCGTGGACAACATCACCGGAAGCGGCAGCGGCGACCTGTTCGTGGCCGAGGACGGCGGGACGATGGAGATCTGCGTGATCACCCCGGACGACGTGGTGGCGCCGTTCCTGCGGGTCAGCGGGCACAGCGGCTCGGAGATCACGGGGCCGGCGTTCAGCCCCGCGGGCGACCGGCTGTACTTCTCCTCCCAGCGGGGCGCGTCCGACAGCAACGGCGCGGGCGTCACCTACGAGGTGCGGGGCCCGTTCCGCGGGGCCGCCTGACCGCCCCAGGGCGGGCGCGGCTGTCCTGAAACCGACGGTGCGCGGGGGCGCGCGCCCCCACACACCACCCCCCGGAACAC
>NZ_JBJZOH010000024.1:0-81873 GCF_047200595.1 Streptomyces sp. MS19
CCCCGCGGTCCCCCCCCCCCCCCCCCCCGGGGCGGGGCGGTCGGTCCTGGGCCTTGCCCCGGTACTCGACGGGGCCCTCGCCCGGGAACTGGGCGGTGCCCTCGAAGCGGCTGCCGCCGTCGAAGAACGTGACCGTCCCCTTGCCCTGGTCGCCGCTCCACGTGACGGCCGTGCCGGTCGAGGGGCGCCCGTCCTCGGGCACGACCTCGCCGCGGTTGGCGAGGCGGAGCGACAGCGGCCGGTCCGGCTGCCGGCCGCCGCCTCCGGTGTGGATCTTCGTGCTGGAGGTGGCCATGTCCGTGGCGTCCTTCCGTCCGGACGGGCAGTGCGGGCGGCCGTCGCGCACACGTACGCGCGCCACCGCACCGAACCACCCGCCGGGGTGCGTTCATGGACAAGGGGACGCATCCACGGACCGCCTGCCGGCCGTCTTCCGCCGAGGGCGTGACAGGCCACTACGCGCGTAGATATGCTGATCTGGTGACCATGCTTTCCCGGCCCCCCAGCTCAAGCCCCGCCGCCGCCCCCGGCCTCGCGGACGTCACGGCGTCCGATGCCGCGCTGCGCCGCTTCCTGCACGGTCTGCCCGGCGTCGATGCGGTCGGACTCGAAGCCCGCGCCGCCAGGCTCGGGACGCGTTCGATCAAGACCAGCTCCAAGGCGTTCGCCATCGATCTCGCGATCCGGATGATCGACCTCACCACGCTGGAAGGCGCCGACACCCCGGGCAAGGTCCGCTCGCTCTGCGCCAAGGGCGCCGCGCCCGACCCCACCGACCGCGGGACGCCCGCCGTCGCCGCGATCTGCGTCTACCCCGACCTGGTCGCCACGGCCGTCGAGGCCCTGCGCGGCACGGGCATCAAGGTCGCGTCCGTCGCCACCGCCTTCCCCGCCGGACGCGCCGCCCGCGACGTGAAGCTCGCCGACACCCGCGCGGCGGTCGCCGCCGGGGCGGACGAGATCGACATGGTGATCGACCGGGGCGCGTTCCTCTCCGGCCGCCACCTCGCGGTGTACGAGGAGATCGCCGCCGTCCGCGAGGCGTGCGGCGACGCGCACCTGAAGGTGATCCTGGAGAACGGCGAGCTGGCCACGTACGACGCCATCCGCCGCGCCTCCTGGCTCGCGATGCTGGCGGGCGCCGACTTCATCAAGACCTCCACCGGCAAGGTCGGCGTCAACGCCACCCCGCCCAACACCCTGCTCATGCTGGAGGCGGCCCGCGACTTCCGCGCCGCGACCGGCAGGCAGGTCGGCGTGAAGGCGGCGGGCGGCATCAGGACGGCGAAGCAGGCGATCGCCTACCTGGTGCTGGTGAACGAGTCGGCGGGCGAGGACTGGCTCAGCCCCGACTGGTTCAGGATCGGCGCGTCCAGCCTCCTGAACGATCTGCTGATGCAGCGTCAGAAGCTGCGCACCGGCAGCTACTCCGGCCCCGACTATGTGACGGTGGACTGACACCCCATGAGCACTTTCGAGTACGCGCCCGCGCCCGAGTCGCGGGCCGTCGCGGACGTCCGGCCGTCCCACGGCCTGTTCGTCGGCGGCGAGTTCAGGCCCGCGGCGGACGGGAAGGTCTTCAAGACGGTCTCGCCCGCGAGCGAGGAGGTCCTGTCCGAGGTCGCCTGGGCGGGCGAGGCGGACGTGGACGCGGCGGTCGCGGCGGCGCGCGCGGCGTTCCCCGCGTGGTCGGCGCTGCCGGGCGCCGAGCGCGGCAAGTACCTGTTCCGCATCGCGCGGCTGGTCCAGGAGCGGTCGCGCGAGCTGGCGGTGCTGGAGTCGCTGGACAACGGCAAGCCGATCCGCGAGTCGCGCGACGTCGATCTCCCGCTGGTCGCCGCGCACTTCTTCTACTATGCGGGCTGGGCCGACAAGCTGCGGTACGCGGGCTTCGGCGACGCGCCGCGGCCCCTCGGCGTGGCGGCGCAGGTCATCCCGTGGAACTTCCCGCTGCTGATGCTCGCGTGGAAGATCGCCCCGGCCCTCGCGACGGGCAACACCGTCGTCCTCAAGCCGGCCGAGACGACGCCGCTGACCGCCCTGCGCTTCGCGGAGATCTGCGCGCAGGCCGGGCTGCCCGCCGGTGTCGTCAACATCGTGACGGGCGACGGCGCGACGGGCGCGGCGCTGGTCGCGCACGACGGCGTGGACAAGGTCGCGTTCACCGGCTCGACCGGTGTGGGCCGCGCCATCGCCCGCACGGTCGCCGGGACGCGCAAGAAGGTCACGCTCGAACTCGGCGGCAAGGCCGCGAACATCGTCTTCGACGACGCCCCGCTGGACCAGGCCGTCGAGGGGATCATCGACGGGATCTTCTTCAACCAGGGCCATGTCTGCTGCGCGGGCTCGCGCCTGCTGGTGCAGGAGTCGGTGGCGGAGGAGCTGCTCGACGCGCTCAGGCGCCGCATGGCGACGCTGCGCGTGGGCGACCCGCTGGACAAGAACACCGACATCGGCGCGATCAACTCGGCGGCGCAGCTCGCGCGGATCGAGGAGTTGGCGGCGGCGGGCGAGGCGGAGGGCGCGGAGCGGTGGTCGCCGCCGTGCGAACTGCCGTCCAGCGGCTACTGGTTCGCGCCGACGCTGTTCACCGGCGTGACGCAGGCGCACCGCGTGGCGCGCGAGGAGATCTTCGGCCCGGTGCTGTCCGTCCTCACGTTCCGCACGCCGGACGAGGCGGTCGCCAAGGCCAACAACACGCCGTACGGGCTGTCCGCCGGGATCTGGACGGAGAAGGGCTCGCGCATCCTGTGGATGGCGAACCGGCTGCGGGCGGGCGTCGTCTGGTCCAACACGTTCAACAAGTTCGACCCCACGTCGCCGTTCGGCGGCTACCGGGAGTCCGGTTACGGCCGCGAGGGCGGGCGGCACGGCCTGGAGGCGTATCTCGATGTCTGAGAAGCAGTCGGCGAAGCAGGCCGGGAAGCAGGCGGCGAAGCAGCCCGCGAAGAAGCAGCCGGAGCCGGGGCCCGCGCAGCGTCTGCCCGTGCTGAAGACCCACAAGCTGTCCATCGGGGGCGCGTTCCCCCGCTCCGAGAGCGGACGGGTGTACGAGGTGACGGACGCCGCCGGACGGCAGTGGCTCGCCAACGCGCCGCTGGCGTCGCGCAAGGACGCGCGGAACGCGGTGGTCGCGGCCCGCAAGGCGTTCCCGCGCTGGTCGGGCGCGACCGCCTACAACCGGGGCCAGGTCCTCTACCGCGTCGCGGAGATGCTCCAGGGGCGGCACGGGCAGTTCGCCGCCGAGGTGGCGGACGCCGAGGGGCTGAGCGCGGCGAAGGCGCGGGCCGCCGTGGACGCGGCGATCGACCGCTGGGTCTGGTACGCGGGCTGGACGGACAAGATCGCGCAGGTCGCGGGCGCGGCGAACCCGGTGGCCGGGCCGTACTTCAACCTGTCCACGCCCGAACCGACCGGCGTCGTCGCCGTGTTCGCGCCGCAGGAGTCGTCGCTGCTCGGCCTGGTGTCCGTGCTGGCGCCGGTCCTCGCCACCGGCTGCACGGCCGTCGTGGTCACCGCGGAACGCGCGCCGCTGCCCGCCCTGTCGCTGGCGGAGGTCCTGGCGACCTCGGACGTGCCGGGCGGCGTCGTCAACGTACTGTCGGGCCGGGTCGCCGAGTTGGGGCCGCCGCTGGCCGCGCACGGCGACGTGGACGCGCTCGACCTCACCGGCGCGGGCGCGGAGGCGGCCGCGCTGGAGGCGGAGGCGGCCAGGACGCTGAAGCGCGTACGGCGCCCGCGCGCCGACGAGGACTGGACGGCGGACCCGGACACCGGCCGCCTGCTGTGGCCGCTGGAGACGAAGACCGTCTGGCACCCGATGGGGGCCTAACTCCCCAGCGGAGGGCGGGCGTTCATCCGTTACGGTGAACGCCCGCCGTTCTCCCGGCCGCCCCGCCCCGCGCCCTCCATAGTCGAGGGGCCGGGCCACCCAGGGCCCGGGGACAGGCGGTGCGAGATGACCACGGAAGCGACCAGCGCGGCGGCCGGCAGGGCCGGACTGGTCTTCACCCTCTTCGACGCCAACGGCAACGGCGTCATCGAGGCGGACGACTTCGAACTGATGGGACAGCGCGTCCTCGCGGCGGCCGAGGGCTCGGACGAGGCACGCAAGGCGGCGCTGCTCGCCTCCCTGCGGAACTGGTGGACCACCCTCGCCACCGAGCTGGACGCCGACCAGGACGGCCGGATCGACCCGGCGGAGTTCAACGCCGTCGTCCTCGCGCCCGAGCGTTTCGGCGCCGCGCTGGACGCGTTCGCCGTCGCCCTGTCGGCGCTCGGCGACCCGGACGGCGACGGGCGGATCGAACGGCCGCTGTTCATCGCCCTGATGCGGGCCATCGGCTTCGAGACGCCGAACGTCAACGCGCTCTTCGACGCGTTCGGCCCGGACGACGGCGACCGCATCACGGTGGACGTGTGGGCCGCGGGCATCCGCGACTACTACGACCCCGCGAAGGCGGGCATCCCCGGAGACGCCCTGGTCGGCGACCCGGCCACCTGACCCCGCCCGGACTCCGCCCGCCCCTCGCCAGGGGGGCGGGCGGAGCCGTGCGCCGGGCCCTTCAGAGAGAAATGCGGCGATCCGCCGGAAGCTACGCTCTCGGCATGGACGCCTACACACCGTTGAGCGGGCTGAAGAAGCTGGGCCCATGGAACGCCATGCCGATCACCTGCGCCGACGGCCAGATGAACGTACTGGCGCGACGCGTCGAGGAATCGCGGGAGCGGATCGCGCTCGTGGACGGGGACGACCGCATCGTCGCCGTCGTGGTGTGCCTTCCGGAACTGGAGGACCTGGAGGACGACCTGGCCATCGCGCGGAACACCGTCGCCCGTCTCGAAGGCAAGGAACCCACGCCGCACGAGGAGTTCATGAAGCAACTGGAGGCCGGTGAATGGGCCGAGTGAAGTGGGAGGCGTCCGCCAAACGCTCGTTCGCCCGGCTCCAGAAGGAGGACCACCGAGCAGCGGATTCGCTGCTCGACAGCATCAACCTCCTCCTGGACAACCCGCAACCACCCGGTGCTTCACCCCTACGGTGACGACCAGTTCCGCATGCGGGCCGGCTTCTACCGGGCGCTCTACCGGATCGTGAGCAGGACACCGGTGATCATCGCCGTCGAGCACGTCGGGGTGAGCAACAGACCTTGAGGCATCGGCCCGCTGGTCCCGGATCGGCCCGGCACCGCCGACCGGTCGGCGTCACACGGCGGCGAGTGGACCCGCGACCGGGCTCCCGCCGCCGCGCGGCATCCGGGGACGTCCGCGCCGGTCGTGGCTACGCGCCGGGCGGCGGTGGCGCGCACGCGACGTCGGCGACCGCCGGGGCGTCCGGTGCCCCGCCGGGCGCGGCGGCGTCCTCGCCCAGCTCACGCGCCGCGTGGACGCGCAGCAGCCCGTCGATCCCCCGCAGCAGGGTCTCGCCCGCGACGCCGGGGTCACCGAGGTAGCCCGCGCTCATCGCGCCGTCGCGGAGCATGACGAAGTGCCGCCCGGCGTGAGCGGACTCCGCGGCCGTGATCGCGGCGAACAGCCCGGTCACCGTCCGCAGGAACCACGCCCGGTGCTCGACGACGGCGCGGTGGACGGGGTGCTGCGGGTCGGGGTACTCGGCCGCCGCGTTGAGGAAGGCGCAGCCGCGGTAGCCGGGCGAGCGGATCTGCTCGACCAGGGACGCGCCGATGCCCCGCAGCACGCCGTCGGGCGGCGCGTCCGAGGCCGTCAGGGAGTCGATCTGGGCGCGGATCGCCTGGTCGACGCCGCCGATGTAGGCGACGGCGAGGTCCTCCTTGCCGCGGAAGTGGCGGTAGAAGGTGGCGTTGGTGACGTGCGCCTCGGCGACCAGGCGGTCCACGCCCACCGTGTGGATGCCCTCGGCGTAGAAGAGCTGCCCGGCGGTCCGCAGCAGCCGTTCGCGGGCCGCCGAGACTCGCCCGCCGGGGGCCTTGCCGGGTGCGGATGCCGTGTCGTTCATGGCACCGACCGTAGCAGGTAGAACGGTCTCTCTTGTTTTCGCGCGCGGACTGTGTCACGCTCTCGAAAGGAGAGAGACCGTTCTCTCTCGTCATCCTCGCATCCATGGGAGAACGCCATGACATCCGTCGCCACGACCCAGCACGCCGGCGTCACGCCCGCCCTGCGCAGGCTCTACGCCGTCCGCTTCGTCTTCGCCGCCGCATGGGCGGTGCTCCTGCTCCTGTCCGGCTCGGAACTGACCACCGGCGCCCGCCTGTTGCTGTTCCTCTACCCGGCCTTCGACGTGGCCGCGGCCGTCGTCGACGCCAGGTCGGCGCGTACCGGCCGACCGGTCACGGGCCTGTACGTGAACATCGCCGTCAGCTCGCTCGCCGCCGTCGGCGTCGCGGTCGCCGGAGCCTCGGGAGTCGCCGACGTGCTGCGCGTCTGGGGCGCGTGGGCGATCGTCTCCGGTCTCGTCCAGCTCTTCGTGGGCGTCGCACGCCGCCCGATGGGCGGCCAGTGGGCCATGATCGCCAGCGGCGGCATCTCGGCGCTGGCCGGCGCCTCGTTCATCGGGAGCGCCGCGCAGGACGACCCCTCGCTGACGACCCTCGCCGGGTACGCCCTGCTCGGCGGGATCTTCTTCCTCGTCTCGGCCTTCCGCCTGCCCCGCACGACCGGCGAGGGCTGACCGGCGGCGCTACGCCGTGAAGAAGCCGGCGAGTGCGCGCGCGACCCGTCCGGGCGCGTTCTCCATGGGGATGTGCCCCGCGTCCGGGACGCGCACGAGCGTGGTCTGCGGGATCTCCGAGGCGAACCGCTCGGCGTACCCGACGCTCTGGAAGCCGTCGTCCTCGCCCCAGACCAGCAGCTTGGGCGTCGCGCTCCGCCGCAGCGCGGGAACGGCCTCGCGGGTCCAGCGGTTGTCGGCGGCGCCCGCCAGCGCCATCCAGGAGCGGCGGACCCGCGCGTCGGTCCACGGGTCCAGGTAGTCCGCGACCAGCCGCTCGGTGGCGGCGCCGGCCAGGGCGGCCGTCACCGCTTGCCTGCGGGCGGTGAGGATCTCCTCGGCGGTGGTCGCGGCGACGGTCCCGGGGTCCCGGAACCGGGCCACGCCCGCCACCGGCCAGGAGTCGTAGGTGACCGAGTTGACCAGCGCGAGCCGGGAGACCTCCAGCCGGCCGTGGGCCAGGAGGTGCTGGGCGACGGCACCGCCGATGTCGTGGCCCGCGACCCCGGTCGGCCCGGACAGCCCCAGCGCGGCGGCGAAGCGCGCCACCCAATCGGCGAGGGCGGGGACGGCGGCGGTCGCCAGGGTGAGTTCGCCGCCGGAGCGGCCGAGCCCCGGCAGGTCGACCGCGACGGGGCGCAGTCCCGCGTCGGCGAGACGGTCCAGCACCGGAAGCCAGACCCGGCTCCAGTACGTACCGTGCAGCAGCAGCACGGCCGGTCCGTCCCGCTCGACGGTCAGGTAGCTGGCCGCCTCGCCGCCGACCAGGACCTCGTTCCGCAGCACAGCCGTCTCGGTACCCATCGGTCCACCCTGCCCCGAGCCGGCCTCCCCGCCGAGGGACCGGATGGACACCTTGGAGTACTTTCCCGCCACGCCACTTCACCGAGCGGCGGCCACCGGGGCCGTCCGGCTCAGCCCTGGCGGGTGGAGTGGTAGCGCAGGTGGAGTGCGCGTACCTCGTCGTCCAGCGGTGCGACCGGGCCTTCCACCACCGCTCCCACCAGCCTCACGTCGGTCTCTCCTAGTGCGTGTGGTCATCGACGAATTGGTTGACCCTGCGCGCCTCGTTACCGGCGTTCTTGGGCGTGCCGGAGACGGTGAAGCGCGCCTTGCACGGGCACACGACCGTGAGGCCGGCTTTCCTGGCGCGGTCGAGCACGCTCGCGACATCTCCGCTCTGATGCCGCCCTTTGGAGATCACACGCCGACCGTAGCGACGATCATCGCCTCACCGGCGGGATCGGGGCCCCGTCGCGTATCAGAAGACAATTCGACCGCCGGGGAGCGCGGGTGGACACCGGTGCCGCCGGGGTCGGGAGGCCGTGACCTCTGTCACCCCCGCGTCGGTGCCGTGCGGGCCGGTGGCGGGAACGGGGTCCCGCCGGGTCCGCCGGCCCTGTTCGCCGGGCGGGCGTGGGGCTACAGTCGATCGGCTCCGCCGCCCCGCCGGACGGTGACGGGGCGCCGTCCCCCAGCCCGGCGGACGAGGAGAACACCGTGACCGAGACAGCGGACGCCATGCCGGACGCGGCCAGACGTACCGAGCGCATACGGCGAAGACTTGAGCGGCTGATCGGCATCGCCGCCACCGAGGGCAACCACCTGGACGTGCTGCGCAACGGCGACGAGATCTTCACGGCCATGCTGGACGCCATCAGGTCGGCGGAGCACACCGTGGACATGATGACGTTCGTCTACTGGAAGGGCGAGATCGCGGGCGAGTTCGCCGAGGCCCTGGCCGAACGGGCGGCGGCGGGGCTGCGCGTGCGGCTGCTGCTCGACGGGTTCGGCAGCATGCCCATAGAGAAGGACCAGCTCGACCTGATGGAACGCGCCGGGGTGACCGTCGCGTGGTTCCGCAAGCCGCTGTTGCTGTCGCCGCTCAAGCAGAACCACCGCTGCCACCGGAAGGTCCTCGTCGTGGACGAGGGCACGGCGTTCACCGGCGGCGTGGGCATCGCCGACGAGTGGCGCGGCGACGCGCGGAACGAGAACGAGTGGCGTGACACGCACGTCCGCGTGACCGGGCCCGCCGTGGACGGGATCGCGGCGGCGTTCGCCCAGAACTGGGCCGAGTGCCAGGACGTCCTCTTCGACGAACGCGACCGCTTCCCCGCGCAGCGACAGCCGGGCAGCGCGGTCGTGCAGGTGGTGCGCGGCTCGGCCAGCTTCGGCTGGCAGGACATGCAGACGCTGCTGAAGGTCGTCCTGGAGTCCGCCGAGGAACGCGTGCGGCTGGCCACCGCCTACTTCGCGCCGGACGACTACTTCGCCGAGCTGCTGTGCGCGACGGCCCGGCGCGGCGTCACGGTGGAGATCATCACGCCGGGACCGCACACCGACAAACGCGTGGCGCAGCTCGGCGGCCAGCTCCACTACCGGCAACTGCTGGACTGCGGCGTGCGGATCTTCCAGTACCAGCCGACGATGATGCACGCGAAGATCGCGACGGTGGACGGGGTCGCGGCGCTGATCGGCTCGACCAACGTCAACCGGCGGTCGATGGAGCACGACGAGGAGGTCATGCTCACCGTGCTCGACCAGGAGTTCACGGCCACCCTCGACCGGCACTTCGACGACGACCTGGCGGCGAGCGTGCGTATGGAGGCGGTGCGGTGGCGGCGCAGGGACGCGGCGCAGCGGGCCAAGGAGGCCGTGGTCAGGCCGATCCGCCGGTTCCTGTAGTCCCACGACGCGACGCGGGGCCCGGCCGAACCCCCCGGTCGACCGGACCCCGCGCGCGCCCGAGCGCTTCGGCGCGGCTCACGGCGCCGCTCGCAGTGGCCACGAGGGTCCGCCGGGGGTGTCCAGCCATACGCGCTGTGTCCCGGCCGTCAAGGTGAAGCCGTATCGGTCGGGACCGGGCTCGGCATGCTCGGTGAAGACGCGGTACGCCTCTTCGAGCCGGGACCACAGGGAACGGGGGCCGGTCTCGCTCACGGTCCCACCGGACTGGAGACAGGCGAGCGAGCCATCGGCGGACCACACGCGCGCCGCGGCCGGCTTGCTGTCCTGGCCGAGGTCGTACTGCCAGGTGAGGCCGGGCTCGATGACGCTCACCAGGAACCGGAAGGCGTTGTCCGCGATCGCGGCGACCGGCAGCGCCGTAGGCCGACCCTCGCCGGTGGGGAGATCGGGGCGGCGGGCGGGGATGCCGTCGCCGGCCGTTCGGCGTAGCGGCATGAAGAACGCGCCGCCGGGAAGGAACCGGCCATCGGCTTCGAGACTCCCGGTGCGGCGGATACGCACGAGGGCGTTGCCGAGCGGGGCGACGATCTGCCCGGCGTCGTCACCCGTGCCATCGGCGAGTTGCCGGATCCACTCCACGGGAACGGAGTTGATCCGGCAGGTGGCGATGATCCGGCTGTAGGGCGCGGACTCGGTATGCCCTTGCGCGCCGTCGGCAAGCACGACGCGCGGCGAGTATCCGGCCTGGGCGAGGCGAGCACGGGCGGCATGGACGAGTTCGGGCTCGGTGTCGACCGTCGTCACATGCCGGCTGCCGAGCCGGTGCGACAGCAAGGCTGCGTTGTAGCCCGTTCCGCTGCCGATCTCCAGGACGTTCATCCCCGCACCGTCAGTGACCCGCAAGGCTTCGAGCATGGTGGCCATGAGGGAGGGCTGTGAGCTGGATGAGGTGGCCGCGCCGTCCGTGCGATGGGTGACCAGCGAGCGGTCCTCGTGCACGGCCTCGAACCACTCGGCACGCGTCGTGGCATCGTCGGCCGAGACCTTCCGGCCGGCGTGATCGTAGAAGCAGGGAACGAACAGATGCCGGGGCACACTCTCGAACGCCGCGCGCCATGCGGGGTCGGTCAAGTCGCCCGCCGCCACGAGGGACCGCACGAGCCTGGCGCGGGCCGCATCCGCGTCCGGGGCGGGATCGGTGTTCACGCGGTGCCCTTCTCCAGCAGGTCGGTGATCGCGTGCGTGATGGGCTTGCGGGTCCGGGAGATCCACGCCCAAGTGACGCGGCGCAGCGGGTCAAGGAGGCCGTGGTCAGGCCGATCCGCCGGTTCCTGTAGTCCCACGACGCGACGCGGGGCCCGGCCGAACCCCCCGGTCGACCGGACCCCGCGCGCTCCCCCGTTCCCCCGTGTCCCCCCGTTTCTCCCCCGTTCCCCCCGGTCTCGCCGGGCGGCTCAGGCCACCAGCTCGCCGAACGACTCCTCCTGGTCCTGCCCGAGGCTGAGCGTCCTGTCCTCCCGCAGGCGGCGCAGCGTCCGCCAGATGCTGCTCTTGACCGTGCCGACGCTGATACCCAGCGTGTCGGCGATCTCGGGGTCGGTCCGCCCCTCGTAGTAGCGGAGCACCAGCATCGTCCGCTGCTGCTCGGGCAGCCGCGCGAGGGCCTGCCACAGGACGGCGCGCAGCTCGGTGCCGCGCATGGTGTCCTGCTCGCCCGGCGCCTCGGGCAGCTCCTCGGTCGGGTACTCGTTGAGCTTGCGCCGCCGCCACGCGCTGATGTGGAGGTTGGTCATGGTCCGCCGCAGGTACCCGTTGATCGCGGCCTTGTCGGTGATGCGGTCCCAGGCGCGGTACGTGGACAGCAGCGCGCTCTGGAGCAGGTCCTCCGCCTCGAACCGGTCGCCGGTGAGGTGGTAGGCCGTGGCGTAGAGGGAGGCGCGGCGTTCACGGACGTACGCCGTGAACTCCGCCTCCACCCCCTCGCGCCGCGCGGCCCCCGCCGCGCAGCGCACCTCCCCCGTGCGTCCGTCCACCGCACTCAGGTGGGACGGGCGCTGCTGCCCGGCACCGCGCCGGCCCCCCAGCCGGCCCGCGGTCCCGGACTTCTCCCCGTGCCGGACGGGAACCACCCCGGCGGGTCCGTGCGTCCCCTTCACTGCCGAGCCGGTGTGATGCGTCACGCTCATCCCGCTCCCCCCTCGTCCGTTCCTCGTCCGGTTCCTGCTGCGCACTACAGTGCCGGGCCAGTTTCATGGGGGAGTCCCCCGTCTGTCACAGCGGTGTCACAGGGGCTGTGCGCCGATGCGCCCGCCGGGCGCCGGGAGGTGGGCCCGGACGGACAGTCGTACTCCGCCCGGTCCATAGGACACAATGACCGGCGTGGCTTTCCTGTTGCTGATCGAGGACGACGAGGCGGTTCGGACAGCCCTGGAGATGAGCCTGACTCGCCAGGGGCACCGGGTGGTGACCGCGCCCACGGGCGAGGACGGGCTGAAGCTGCTCCGCGAGCAGCGTCCCGATCTGATCGTCCTGGACGTGATGCTGCCCGGTATCGACGGTTTCGAGGTCTGCCGGCGAATCCGCCGGACCGATCAGCTGCCGATCATCCTGCTGACGGCGCGCAGTGACGACATCGACGTGGTGGTCGGCCTGGAGTCCGGCGCCGACGACTACGTGGTGAAGCCCGTGCAGGGCCGCGTGCTGGACGCCCGCATCCGCGCGGTGATGCGCCGCGGCGAGCGCGAGTCGAACGACTCCGCCACGTTCGGCTCGATCGTGATCGACCGCGCCGCCATGACCGTCACCAAGAACGGCACGGACCTCCAGCTCACCCCCACCGAGCTGCGCCTCCTCCTCGAACTGAGCCGCCGCCCCGGCCAGGCGCTCTCCCGCCAGCAGCTGCTGCGCCTCGTCTGGGAGCACGACTACCTCGGCGACTCCCGGCTCGTGGACGCCTGCGTCCAGCGGCTGCGCGCGAAGGTCGAGGACGTCCCCTCGTCGCCCAAGCTGATCCGCACCGTCCGCGGTGTCGGCTACCGCCTGGACGCCCCTTCGTGACGCACGACACCGGAGTACGGGGACGGCTGCGCGCGCTGCTGCGGCTCACCAGCCTGCGGCTGCGGCTGGTGACGGTGTTCGCACTGGTCGCCCTCGTCGCGGCGGTGTCCGTCTCCGGGATCGCGTACTGGCTGAACCGGGACGCCGTCGTCACCCGCGCGCAGAACTCGGCGCTCGGCGAGTTCCGCAAGTCGCTCGGCGACAACGCGGGCACGCTCCCCGACGAGGCCACCTGCGACGACCTGCGCGGCATGGCCGCCGCCGTCGCCAACAACACCCTGGGCTTCGAGGTCGTCCTCGTGGAGGAACGCGCCGGGCTCCCGGACTGCGCCGCCGAGTCCGACCCCGCCGTCTTCAGCGCCTCGATGGTGCCCGACTCGCTGCGCGAGGCCGTACGGCAGCGGCGCTACGACGACGACTCCGGCGCCCCGTTCCACATGTACTGGCAGCGGATCTCCCTGGACGGCCACCCCTATCTCATCGGCGGCACCCGCGTCCTGGGCAACGGGCCGACCGGCTACATGCTCGCGTCCCTCGCCCCGGAGAGCGACGACCTGCGGTCCCTCGCGTGGTCGCTCGGCGTGGCCACCGCCCTGGCCGTCATCGGCTCGGTGCTGCTGGCGCAGGGGGCGGCCCGCACGGTGCTGCGGCCCGTGCAGCGGCTGTCCGACGCGGCGCACCGACTGGGCCAGGGCAAGCTGGACACCCGCCTCGAAGTGCGCGGCGCCGACGAGCTGGCCGAGCTGACCCGTACGTTCAACGACGCCGCCGCCTCGCTGGAGGCGCGCGTGGCCGAGCTGAGCGAACGGGAGGCGGCCAGCCGCCGGTTCGTCGCCGACATGTCGCACGAGCTGCGCACCCCGATGACCGCCATCACCGCCATGACGGAGGTGCTGGAGGAAGAGGTGGACAGCCTCGACCCGATGATCGCGCCCGCCGTGCAGCTCGTCGTCAGCGAGACGCGGCGGCTCAACGACCTGGTGGAGAACCTGATGGAGGTGACCCGCTTCGACGCGGGGACGGCCCGGATGGTGCTGGACGACGTGGACATCGCCGACCAGGTGACCGCCTGCGTCGACGCCCGCGCCTGGCTGGACGCGGTGGAGCTGGACGCGCCGCGCCACGTCATCGCCCGCCTCGACCCGCGCCGCCTCGACGTGATCCTGGCCAACCTCATCGGGAACGCGCTCAAGCACGGCGGCTCGCCGGTGCGCGTCCAGCTGCGTGAGGAGACCGGCCCCGCCGGGGACGAGGTGGTGATCCGGGTGGCGGACCGCGGCCCCGGCATCCCGGCCGAGGTGCTGCCGCACGTCTTCGACCGGTTCTACAAGGCCAGCGCGTCCCGGCCGCGCTCGGACGGCAGCGGGCTCGGCCTGTCCATCGCGCTGGAGAACGCGCACCTGCACGGCGGCGACATCACCGCGCGCAACGCGCCGGGCGGGGGCGCCGAGTTCACCCTGCGGCTGCCCAAGCGCGGGCAGCCCGAGGAGGCGGAGGAGCCGGAGGCGGGCGAGGACGCCGTGGAGATCCCCCGCGGCCGCACCGCCCCCGGCGGGGGCGACAGCGGCGGCGCGCGGACGCCGGGCGGCGGCGCCGCGGACGGCGGTGCTGCCGGATGATCCGCCGCCTCGCGACGGGCCTCGGCGTGGCCCTGCTGCTCGCCGCCACCACCGCCTGCGGCATACGCCCGACCGACGTCCCCGTGGACGCGGGCCCGGCGCCGACCCGTGCCACCTGCGACGCGCCGCCCGACGACACCGACCGGGCGAGCCAGGTCTTCCTCGTCTGCGGCTCGCACGTGAACCCGGTGGAGCGCCCCCTCACCCTCGCCCACCCCGGCGCGCAGAGCGGCGTGAAGATAGCCACCGCGCTCCTCACCGAACTCCAGAGCGCCCCTGGAAAGGACGAGCGGGACGCCGGGTTCACCAGCGAGGTGCCGACGGACCTGCGCGTCACCGGCCCGGTCGGCGGCGACCCGGCCGGAACCCTGCGGCTGAGCAGGCGCCCCAGCGCGCTCCCCGCGACCGCCCTCGTGCAGATCATCTGCACCTTCGCCGCCAACGAGTCGCTGGGCGACGGCAGGTCCGTCACCCTCGCGGGCCCCTCCCACACCGAGAAGGACCGCCCGAAGACGTACGCCTGCTCCACCGCGACCCGCGCCAGCCCCGAGGACGCCCGCGACAGCATCCGGCGGCGGGCTTACGCCCCGTAAGACGTACGTCACACAGCCCGCGCGGAACCGCGGGGGACACCCTCCGCGTCCTGGTGTCCGTGCAGCCTCAAACCGCGGGCTCCACCGGGTCCGCCGCAGGTCGGCGCGTCCGGCTGACAGCCCTCACCCTCGTGGCCCTCCACCTCTCCCTCGTGAGCTGGCTGGCCCTGCGCCCCCTCAGCGTCGTGTGGGTCGCACCCGGCAACATGCAGCCGTTCGCCACCATCTCCGCCGACCTCGGGCGCGGCCCCCTGGAGGCCCTCGGCGTGATCGGCGGCGCGATGCTGAGGCTCGCACCGCTCGGCGTACTGCTCCCCCTGCTCGGCCGCGACCTCGGCGGCTCGCGCTTCACTTCCTTCGGCCGCACGGTCTTCGCGGGCGTGATGGTCTCGCTGGCGCTGGAGTACTGCCAGTCGGTGGTGCCGAGCCGTGTCGCCGACATCGACTCGGTGATCCTGGACTCGGCGGGCATCGCCCTGACGCACCAGCTCACCTACGGGACGCTGCGCCGCCTGCGCCGTGCCTGGCACGACGCGCCGCCGCTCCCGCCGCTCGTCCGGGAGACGCGCGAGCCCTCCCCCGGACGCGCCGACATGTGGACGGCCCGCCGCGTGGCGGCGGTGCCGCGCCCGGCCCCCCTGCCCGCCGAACACGACACCCTCGTCCTCAGCCGCCTGCACGCCTGACGGGTGGGGCGGGGCGTCGCCGGGTCCACAGGGCCAGTCGCCGCCGCGGGAGGTGTCCTTGCCAGATCAGGTCGAGCACCGTCGGCGCGGCCATGCCGGCGCCGGTCTCCGCCGCCTCCCGGGTCGCCGAGGGGCCGCAGCGGCGCACTTTCCGCACCTGTGCACGGCGTCGTTCCCGCGTACGCGAAAGGGCCGGTCCCGTCCGGGTGGACGGGACCGGCCCTCGCAAGCGGCGACGGTGTCAGCGGGCGATCGAGACGCCGTCGAGCACCTGGCTCGTGGGGATGCCCAGGGAGTCGGCCGGGTTGACGGGCAGGCCGCCGAGCAGTTCGGTCGCCTGGCCCAGCGGGCTGGCGGCCTGGGTGGCCGACAGGGTGTGGTGGGCGGTGGTGACGGCGTCGGTCTTGCCGGTGAGCATGCCCGCGCCGGCCTCGACGACCTCGCCGCTCTCACCCGGCAGGGTGCGCGCCACGTCGTGCGCGGGGAGCGTGCGGACGACGCCGCCCGCCGTCTCGGAGACGCCGTCGAGCGGCGCGACGGCGGCGGCGGAACCGGCGCCGACGGCGGCGAAGGCGGCACCGAGGGCGACAGCGCCGAGCGTCTTCTTCGTTGACTGCTTCATCAGTGATTCGTCCTTGCGTGGGGTTTCGCGTGGGGTTTCGAGCGGCGAGGTGGACGGTAGCCAGAGCGGCGCCCGCACCGCAATGAATCGAAATGCGCGCGGCGTCCCCTTGCGCACCGCCGCCCCGCCGTGCCCACCGCGATTCCCGCGCCCCGCCCCGCACGGCATCCGCACTGGTCAGGACGGCAGCGGCCCCCGTTGCCCAAACAGCCATTCGGAGCGGAGCGCGGCATAGCCGGGCTTGATGACGTCATTGATCATGGCGAGACGTTCATCGAAAGGAATGAACGCGGATTTCATCGCATTGACCGTGAACCACTGGAGGTCGTCCAGCGTGTAACGGAATGTCCGGACCAGATGGGTGAATTCGGCGGTCATACTGGTGCCGCTCATGAGGCGGTTGTCCGTGTTGACGGTCGCGCGGAAGCGCAGCCGCCGCAGCAGCCCGATCGGGTGCTCGGCGTACGAGTCGGCCGCGCCCGTCTGGAGGTTGGACGTGGGGCACAGCTCCAGCGGGACGCGCTTGTCCCGGACGTAGCCCGCGAGGCGGCCCAGCTTCACCGAGCCGTCGTCGGCGACCTGGATGTCGTCGATGATCCGCACGCCGTGCCCGAGCCGGTCGGCGCCGCACCACTGGAGCGCCTGCCAGATCGACGGCAGGCCGAACGCCTCGCCCGCGTGGATGGTGAAGTGGTTGTTCTCCCGCTTGAGGTACTCGAAGGCGTCCAGGTGCCTGGTGGGCGGGAAACCGGCCTCGGCGCCCGCGATGTCGAAGCCGACGACGCCCAGATCCCGGTGGCGGTTGGCCAGTTCGGCGATCTCCAGGGAACGGGCCGCGTGCCGCATCGCGGTCAGCAGCGCGCCCGCGCGGATGCGGCGCCCCGCCTCGGCGGCGCGCCGCTCCCCCAGCCGTAGTCCCTCGTTGACGGCCTCCACCACCTCGTCGAGGCTCAGCCCGGCGGTGAGGTGCTGCTCCGGCGCGTAGCGGATCTCCGCGTACACCACGCCGTCCGCCGCCAGGTCCTCGACGCACTCGGCGGCGACGCGGACCAGCGCGTCCGCGGTCTGCATGACGGCGGTGGTGTGGGAGAACGTCTCCAGGTAGCGGACCAGGGAGCCGGAATCGGCGGACTCGCGGAACCAGTGGCCGAGGCGCTCGGGGTCGGTCTGGGGCAGCGCGTCGTAGCCCTGGGCGTCGGCGATTTCGACGATGGTGGCGGGGCGCAGGCCGCCGTCGAGGTGGTCGTGGAGCAGCACCTTGGGGGCGCGCAGGATCTGCTCGGGCGCCGGGGGTGTCTCAGCAGGTGTCGTCACGCCGCGAACTCTAACGCCTACGCGCGTAGAGAGGGCCCCCTCCGAGCACCGCGACGGCGAGGGCGGCCAGGGCGCACCCGGCCCCGAGGAGGCTCGACGCGGTCCAGCCGCCCGCGGTGTACGCGACGGTGGTCGCCGCCGCGCCGAGGGCGGAGCCGAGGGAGTAGAAGACCATGTGCCCGCCGATGACGCCGCCGGCGCGGTCGGGGTGGGCCGCGGTCAGGGTGTGCTGGTTGCCCACGTGGACGGCCTGGACGGCGAAGTCGAGGACGACCACCCCGGCGGCCAGGAGCCACAGTGACCTGGACAGCTGGGCGATCGCGAGCCAGGAGGCGGCGAGCAGCGCGAGCGCGAGGACGGTGACCCGGTCCGCCTTTCCCGCGTCCGCCCACCGTCCGGCGCGCGCCGCGCCGAGCGCTCCGGCGAGGCCGGCGAGGCCGAAGAGCCCGGTCCCCGCCTCGCTCAGGTGCCATGGCGCGCCGGAGAGCGGCAGCGCCATGCCGCTCCACAGGACGCCGAAGGAGGCGAAGAGGAAGAGGGCGACGAGGCCGCGCGCGAGGAAGAGGCGTTCGCGGAACAGCCCGGCGAGCGAGGCGAGGGCGCGCCCGTACGTCTGCCGGGACCGCGCGGCGGCGGGCAGCGCGGCGGGGACGAGCGCGGCGAGCGCCAGCGCGAGCACGGCCAGGACGGCGTAGACGCTCCGCCAGCCCCACTCCTCGGCGAGCCGCCCGGCGAGCACCCGGCCGCCGAGGATGCCGACGACCACGCCGGAGGTGACGGCGCCGATGTTCCGGCCGCGTTCGTCCGGCGGGGAGAGCGACGCGGCGCAGGCGACGGCGATCTGCACCACCACCGCGAACAGCCCGGCGACGGCGAGCCCGGCGAACGCGGCCCACGCCGCGGGGGCGGCGGCGGTCAGGCCCGTTCCGGCGGCGGTCAGCACGAGGTGCGCGGAGATCAGCCAGCGCCGGTCGGCGACATCGCCGAGGGGCACGAGCAGCACGAGCCCGGCCAGGTAGCCGAGCTGACCGGCCGCCACGAACCAGCCGGTGAGCCGCTCCGGGACGCCGAGGTCGTGGCCCATCGGCCCCAGCACCGGCTGCGCGGCGTAGACGCCCGCCACCGCGACCCCGCAGACGACCGCGAGCAGCAGCCTCCGACCCGTACCCATACCGCGGCCCCCATCAGTAGCACTCTTCGGATCAGTAGCATTTTGCAACCGTTCGGAGGCTACGCCACAATGGTTTCGATCCGCAACCGATCTGGAGGTGTCATGCCGCCCACCGCGCACGCGCCCGACACGGGCTGGACCGACCCGGAGTGCCCCGTCGCCCGGACGCTCGACCTCGTCGGCGACCGGTGGAGCCTGCTCGTCGTCCGCGACGCGATGGACGGGGCGCGCTCGTTCACCGAGTTCCAGCGCCGCACCGGCATCGCGCGCAACATCCTCACCGACCGGCTCCGCAGACTGACGGCCCACGGCGTCATCGCCCGGCGCACCGCCCCGTCCGGGCGCCGCCAGGAGTACGTGCTCACGGACGCGGGCCGCGACCTCTTTCCCGTCGTCCTGACGCTGCGGCAGTGGGGGGAGCGGCACGCGTTCGCGCCGGGCGAGGCGCGCTCGGCGCTCGTGGACCGGGACGGGGTGCCGGTGCCGGGTCTTGTGGCCACCGGCGCGGACGGCGCGGTGGTGGACGCGGACAGCACGCGCGTGCGGAAGGCGGGCTGAGCGGCGCGCCACGGCCCCGGGACCGCCGTGGTCGCCGGGGCCGTACCGTGTACCGGGCTCAGCCGGTGATCAGGTCGAACTGCTCCCACGGGCCGATGGCCGCCCGGTTGGCGACCAGCGGCGCGGCGCCCGCGTTCTCCGCCGTCACGTACTGCCCGTTGACCTGGGCGCGCAGGCTGACCGAGCCGTTGCCGTTCCGCACCAGCTGGAACGTCTCCCAGCTCTGCGCCGCGGCCTGGTTCGCGATCAGCGGGGACGCCCCGGCGTCGGCGGCCGAGACGTACAGGCCGTTGGCGTGCGCGCGCAGCGTGACGTTGCCGCCGCCGACGTCGCCGAGGTCGAACCGCTCCCAGGTGCCGACCGCCGTCCGGTTGGCGATCAGGGGCGCGGCGCCCCCGTTCTCGGCCGCGACGTACTGGCCGTTGATCCTGGCGCGCAGGCTCACCACCGTCGCCGGGCTCGTGGACAGCACCGGGCGCGTGGGCCGGGTGGCGGTGAGGGGGATCTCCCCCTTCAGCATCCGGCCGCCGTCGCCGGTGAGGCGCAGGTAGTAGTCCGAGGAGCAGGCCGTGCCGTCCTCGTCGAGCGCGAGGATGCCGGAACCGGCCGGGACCTGGGAGGCGTTCTCGGCGGTCTTGGCGATCTGGTTGCCCTCGTTGTACTCGTCGAACATCGAGATGTAGATGCCCTGGGCGCCGGCACGGACCATGTTGTAGAACTGCCGCCACATGAAGTCGCCGTGCGCGCGCTGCCGTTCCTGGAGGTCGCCGGGCAGGACGCAGGGCTGGTAGTCGATGCCGTGGGCGTCGCACTCGGCCTGGTCGGGCAGGTTGACGTTCTGGTAGAAGTTGTCGGTGCCCGCGATGTCGCCGATACGGCCGACCATCCACGGGGAGATCATGTCGAACGCCCGGTAGACGTCGCCGAATCCGGCGCGGGAGTCCTGGTTCCCGGAGCGCCAGTGGGTGGGGACGCCGCCCATGACGTACGTGCCCTGCGCCTTGAACCAGTTGATCACGTCGAGGCACGGTCCCGGCGGCCACGGGCGGCCCGCGTCGTTGAAGCCGAAGCCCCAGATGCCCACCACCGGGCGGCCGTTCTGCCGGGCGTAGGCGGATGACGAGGTGTACGCCGCCATCTTGGACGTCCAGTCGGCCTTGATCTCCGACTGCATGTTCGTCCAGTTGGTGACGTCGTACATGATGTAGAACTTGCGGCCCTGCGCCTCGGCGGCGGTGCGGACGCGGGCGGTGACGGCGTCGCGCACCGGGCCCTCGCCGCCGGTCGGGTTGAACCGCTGGAGGGCGGCGGTGTCGATGCCGTTCTCCCGCATCCAGCGGAAGTGGGTGTCCACGGTCTGGGCGTCGTGGGAGGAGAACAGCGTGGCGGGCTGACCGTTGCCCAGGTTGGGGTAGGCGGTCGCGTAGGTGCGGGTGTAGTCCCGGTTGTCGGGCCAGCTCTTGATGGCGTTGTTGGACGGTGACGGCGGCTGGCCCCAGTTGTTCGACCAGTGCCACCAGGCGTTGATGGGCGAGCCGTCGCCGGTGGCGGCGAACCAGCCCTGGTATCCGACGGTGATCTTGCCGACCACGTCGCCCGGCGGGCTCGCGAGCGGGGCGGCGGCGGTGTCCGCGCGTGCGGCGGCCACCGGGAGGGTGGTCAGCGCGGACGTGGCCGCAGAGGCGGCCAGGAAGCGGCGGCGGGAGACTGCCATGGTGGGGGGTGACCTCTCCTTCGCGGGGACGTGCGGCGCGCCCGTCACCCCCGGGGCCCGCGGCGTGACGGAACGCGCCCGTGCCTCGGCGGACGAGTGGGACACCGCGATTGGTCTGAACCGTAGAAGTGGCCCGGATCGGGGTCAATCCGCACGGGAATTAAAGGACTTGTTGCCACTACGCACACCTGACGAAGGCGAGCCCGTCGGTGTCGGCCAGGTGGGCGGGGTCCTGCGGGGCGTAGCCGAACCACGGGGACTCGCGGGGCGCGGGGGGCGCGTCGGCGAGGGCGGCGGCCAGGGCGGGCGCGTTCACGAGGAGACGGTCCTGCGGGAGCGCGTGCAGCAGCCCTTCGAGGGTGCCGGGCGGCGGGGCGCCCACGCCGTGGCGCCCGATGGTGCCGACGGCGGTGGCGACGAAGCCGTACGCGGTCCCGAGACGGGCGCCGACGAGCGCGCCCGCGCTCCACCAGTGCGCGGGCGGCAGGCCGTTCCACAGGGCCATGGTGCTGCGGGGGCGCTGGAAGTGGCTGTTGTGGGCGAAGGCGAGGACGGGCCCGCGTGCGGCGAGGGCGAGGAGGTTGTCCGCCATCATCCGCGCGCGCAGGCCGAGCAGCCGGGCCATGCGGGCGGGCGAGGGGTCGGCCATCCAGAAGTGGTAACGCAGCAGGCCGGTGGCGGTGTGGGCGTACAGGCGGGCGCGGTCCCACTCGTCCGGGGTGGTCACCGCGAGGAGGTGCGGCGCCTCCGTTTCGAGCAGGTCCGCCAGGTCGTCGGCGAGCAGTCGCAGGCGGGTGGCCTCGGCGGACCGCCCGTGGGAGCGGGCCGGGTCCAGCATGGCGGCGGGCTCGGTCCAGGCGGCGTCGGCGCCGAGCAGGCCGTCGAGTGTCTCGGCGGTGCACGGGAGGAGTGCCGCGTCGAGTCCGGCGGCGAGGTAGGCGTGCAGTGCGGTGAGGGCCTGGCGGGGGCTCTCGGCGTGGCTGAACTCCAGCGGGCCGTCGAAGCCGGCGAAACGTACCTGCTCGGCGGCGGGCCTGCCCGCGTTGTGCTCGCGCATCCAGCGGACGAGTGCGCGGTTGCCCGGGAAGGCGGCCCAGTCGTGGGTGATGCCGCGTGCCACGGCGTCGTCGAGCGTGCCGGCGCCGGTGGTGACGTACTCGTCCACGGTGAGCCCGGCCAGGCAGCCGCTTTCGAGGGCGATGGTCAGGTAGCCGTGCTGCTCGACCAGCTGGCGGAAGAGATCGTTCCGCATGTCGAGCAGGCCCTCAGCGCCGTGGGTGGGCTCCCCCAGCGCGAGCACCCGGGGCGCGGCGGGGAACAGCCCCATGACGGCGGTGGCGTCGAGGGCGTGGACGGTTTCCTGGAGGTCGGTAGCCATACCCTCAACGTATCGCTGAAGACTCGGTGGAGACTTGGGGCGGAGATCGCCGGGCTGTGGTCCGTGAAGTCTCAAACCGCCGCGTGGATCGCCTCGATCGTCTCCGGGCCCCGGTGGAGCACGGCGCCCCAGCCCTGGCGGCGCGCCGCCTCGACGTTCGCCGCGCTGTCGTCCACGAGAAGGACGTCGCCGGGACGGGCGCCGAGCCGCGCCAAGACGGCGTCGTAGGCCGCCGGGTCGGGCTTGCGGTGGCCGAGGCGGTGGCTGAACAGCAGCTGCCCGAAGCCCTCGAACGGCGCGGGGTGCAGGCGGGTCAGGGCCTCCTCCTCCAGCGGGCCGTTGTTGGTGAAGAGCGTGAGGGTGCGCGTCCCCCGGTGCCGTTCGAGCGCCGCCAGGACGCGCGGGTCGGGGCGGAACGCGGCGCACCAGGCCGTGTCGAGCGCGGCGTCCTCGCCGGTCCAGCCGGTGAGGGCGCGGACGCGGGCGCGGACCGCAGCCGCGTCCGCGTACGCGCCGGAGTCGCACGCGGCGCTGAAGCCGGAGGTCCACAGCAGCGCGTGCACCCGTTCCTCCGGCAGCGACAGGAGGGCGGCCAGGTGCCGCAGGCGGCGGGCGTGGTCGAAGGGGAACAGCACGCCGCCGAGGTCGACGACGAGGTGGCGGGGCGCGGTCATGCGGTGGCCTCCTTCGCGGCGGCGCGGATCTCGTCCAGCAGGACGCCGAGGTCAGCCTCGGTGGTGTCCGGGTGGAGGACGCAGGCGCGCAGCACGGGCCTGCCGGAGAGGCGCGTACCGGTGAGGAACGCGCGCCCGCGCCGCTGGACGGCGGCGGGGAGGGCGTCGTTGAGCGCGTCGGCGGCGGCCGGACCTGCTGCGTCGGCGGGCAGGTGGCGGAAGGCGACGACGGAGGTGGCGGCCGGGGCGAGCAGCTCGAAGTCGTCGGCGTCCCCGACCATGGCGGCGAGGGTACGGGCGAGCCCGGTGGTGTGCCGCACGAGGCGGACGACCCCGTCGCGCCCGAGGTGGGAGAGGGTCGCCCAGACGCGCAGGGCGCGGAACGGACGGGTCTGCTCCGGCCCGTACTCGGAGAACCAGCCCAGCGCGTCCGCCCCCTCGTCGCGCAGGTAGGGCGGCACGAGGCTGAACGCGTCGCGCGGCCCCGCCGGGTCGCGGAAGAGGACGCATCCGGCGTCGACCGGGACGCCCAGCCACTTGTGCGGGTCGAGGGCGAGGGAGTCCGCCCGTTCCATACCGGCGTACCGGGGGCGCGCGCCGTCGGCGAGCACGCCGAGGGCGCCGTAGGCCCCGTCCACGTGGAACCACAGGCCGTGCTCGCGGGCGGCGTCGGCGATGTCGTCCAGGGGATCGACGGCGCCGGTGTTCACCGTTCCGGCGCTGGCGGCGACGAGGAACGGGCGCACGCCGCCCGCCGCGTCGGCCAGGACCAGGCGGCGCAGGGCGGCGGTGTCCATGCGGTGGTCGGGGCCGACCGGGACGGTGCGGACGTACCGGTTGCCGAGGCCGAGGAGTTCCGCCGCCTTGCGCAGGCAGCTGTGCCCCTCGGCCGAGACGTAGACGGCCAGCGGCTCGTGCCCGTACAGGCCCGTCTCGCGTAGGTCGTGGCCCGCGCGGCGCAGGGCGTGCTGCCTGGCGGTGGCCATCGCGACGACGGTGGCGAGGGACGCGCCGCTGGTGAGCAGTCCGGCGCCGGGCGGGTGGGGGAAGCCGACGAGTTCGGCGAGCCAGCGGACGGCGGTGCGTTCGAGCAGGGCGCCGGCGTGGTCGCCGCCCGCGCAGCTCGGGTTCAGGGCGGCGGCGAGCGGGGCGACGAGGACTCCGGCGGGCGAGGGCGGGGAGTTGACCCAGCCGAAGAAGCGGGGGTGCCCGTTGCCCATGGGGTACGGGAGCACGCGCTCGCGCACGTCCGTCAGCAGGTCGTCCAACGGGCGCCCGGCGGCGGGGAGTTGCTGCCGGGTGAGCCAGGCGCGGTCGTCGTCACCGACCGGGCGCCACACGGGCCCGGCGGGTACGGCGGCCAGGTGGCCGGCGGTCGTTTCGGCCGCCGCCAGGGCGGACCGTCGCAGGTCACTCACGGTGTCCTCCGTGCGGGGTGTGGGGCGAGGCACCGAGCGTCATCGCCAGGTAGTAGACGCACGGATCACCCGGCGCGCCGGAGGGGTTGGCGAAGGCGTGCCGCCGGTCGCCGGGGAAGTAGGCGGAGTCACCGGGGCCCAGGTCGTGCGGCTCCCCGTCCACGGTCAGGCGCAGGCGCCCGCGCTCCACGGCCACGTACTCGTGGGACCCGGGCGCGTGCGGCGCGAACTCCCCCGCGTCCACGCCCGGTCCGAGCGTGGTGCGCATGAACTCGAACTCCACGCCGGGCAGCGCGGGCGACAGGACGCGCCGCTCCCACCCGGCGGGGTCCCGTACGACGCGCTGCCGCGCGCCGGGCAGGACGACGACGCCGGGGCGCGCCGCCGGGTCGTCCAGCAGCCGGGCGATGGAGGTGCCGAAGGCGGTCGCCAGCCGGTCGAGGACGAGGACGCTCGGCGTCTTCGTGCCGCGTTCGACCTCGGAGACCATGCTGCGGCTGACGCCGCTCAGCTCGGCGAGCCGCTCCAGCGGCCAGCCCCGGGCGCGCCGCTCGGCGCGGACCCGCGCGCCGAGTTCGGCCATGGACAGGCCGCTGGACAGGGCGTTGGTGTCACCACTCATTTCTCCACTATAGCGACGCTTATTCTTCGGTAGCGGACGGGATGCCCGCCAGCCGGCCACGGCGGCCCAGCAGGAAGCGTTTGAACGCCGCCACCGGCGCCGTGTCGGGGCGCCCCGCCGGCCAGGCCACGCCGATCTGCCGGGCGGCGCGCGGCGCGGTCACCGCCAGCTCCCGCACCTCGGGGCGCGGCACGGTCGGCGGCGGCAGCAGCGCGACGCCGAGCCCGGCCGCGACCAGGCCGCGCAGCGTCTCCGGCTCCTCCCCCTCGAACGCGACGCGCGGCCGGAAGCCCGCCTGCTCGCACAGCGCCTCGGTCAGCCGCCGCAGCCCGTACCCCGGCTCCAGCGTGACGAACGGCTCGTCCGCCGCCTCCACGAGCCGCACCCGGCGGCGCCCGGCCAGCCGGTGGTCGGCGGGCACGACGAGGTGCAGCCGCTGCTCGTCCAGGCGGCGCGTGACGAGGTCGGGCGCGTCCGGCACGGGCGAGGTGAGGCACAGGTCCAGCTCGCCCGCGCGCATCCGCTCGATCATGTCCTCGCCATAGCTCTGCACGAGGACGAAGCGCACGCGCGGGTGCTCTCTGCGGAACTCGCGCAGCAGCCCGGGGACCGTCTCCGGGCCCATGGTGTGCAGGAAGCCGAACGCGACCTTGCCCGCCGCCGGGTCCGCGTCGGTGCGGACGGCCTCGGCGGCCCGTTCCAGCTCGGCGAGCGCCCGTTCGACGGCCTGCGCGAAGTCGCGGCCCGCGCGGGTGAGGGAGATGGTGCGGCCGTGCCTGGCGAGCAGCGCGAGACCGAGGTCGGCCTCAAGCCGGGCCATGGCCCGGCTGACCGTGGACTGTGGAACGCCCAGGTCACGGGCGGCCTGGGTGACGTGCTCGTGCCGCGCGACGGCGGCGAACTGCGCGAGCCGGGGGCTCAGCAGCGCCGCCCAGGAGTCGGGCGCCAGATCGGCCCTGCCCGATGTGACCGTTGTTACGCCGATGTCGTTCTCGTTGCCCGGTGATGACATGCCCGCCCCTCAGCTCCGCTTATGCACCAGCGCATGAATCATGGCAGATCCATGCATTGGACGCATCGATACGGGCGCTCTACGTTTGCCGCATGCCCACCGCAGCAAAGGGGGTGGCCGCCACCGCGACCGCCTCCGCCACGCCGTTGCCCACCACCCCTTCACACGTGCGTACACGCATCAGCCTCGCCCTCTTCGCGATCGGCGTCGCGACCTTCGCGATGCTCTTCTCCACCCAGGCCCTGCTCCCCGGCATCGCGGACGGCTTCGGCGTCCGCGCCGACCAGGCGAGCTGGACCGTCTCCGCGACGACGATCGGCCTGGCGGTGGCCGTGCTGCCGCTGAGCACCCTGTCCGAGCGCTTCGGGCGGCGCCAGACGATGACGGCCTCGGTCGCGGTGGCCGTCGCGCTGTCGGCCGTGATCCCGTTCGCGCCCGACCTGACGACGCTGATCGCGCTGCGCGCCCTCCAGGGCGCGGCGATCGCGGGCATACCGGCGTCGGCCACCGCGTACCTGGCGGAGGAGCTGCACGCCAGGGAGACCGTGGGCGCGATCGGCCTGTTCATCGCGGGCAACAGCGTGGGCGGCATGACCGGGCGCGTGATGACCGGCTGGGTCGCCGAGGCCTCCGGCTGGCGCGCGGCGCTGGCCGCGGTCGCCGCGCTCGGCCTCGTCTCGGCGGTCGTCTTCCGCCTCCTGCTGCCCCCGGCGCGCAACTTCTCCCCGGCCCCGCTGCGGCCCCGGCTGGCGCTGCGCACGGTCGGCGGGCACCTGGCGCGCCCGCTGCTGGTCCGCCTCTACACCATCGGCGCGCTGCTGATGGCGGCGTTCAGCGCGGTGTACACGGTGATCGGTTTCCGGCTGACCGAGGCGCCGTTCAACCTCTCGGCGGGGCTCGCCGGTTCGGTCTTCGTGATCTACCTGGTCGGCACGGTCTCGTCCGGCTCGACCGGGCCGATGCTCGACCGCCTCGGGCGGCGCGGGGCGCTGTACGCGGCGATCGGCACCGTCTCCACGGGCCTGGTGCTGAGCCTGTCGGACAGCCTGGCGCTGGTGCTGGCCGGCCTGGTGCTGATCACCGGCGGCTTCTTCTTCGGCCACGCGGTGGCCTCCGGCTCGGTCAGCAGGACGGTGACGCACGGCAGGGCACAGGCGTCGGCGCTGTACCAGGTCGCGTACTACCTGGGCGCGAGCGCGGGCGGCACGGCGGGCGCGGTCATCTACCACGCGGGCGGCTGGACGGGCCTGGTCGTCTTCGCCCTGGCGGCGCTGGCGGCGACGGCGGCCATCACGCTGTACGCCACCCACCGCGCGCACCGCGAACGCCGGGCGCTGGCGACGGCGGCCTGAACCACCGTACGGAGAAAGGTTTCACCGCCCCCGGGGGCCGTGCCGTGTCAGCGAGGGCCGGGACCGTTCAGGTCCCTGCTCTCGCGCCACGTGGCCCACATGTAGCGGAGCCAACCGCGGCGTTTCCCTCCCATGCCGACGGCCGCCAGCACCAGCGCGGCAACCATCGTCCTCCGTGCCCGTGACATGTGCGCCGTCCTTCCTGAGCCCTTCACGCAGAGGCTACTTGACGGGGCCACCGGGACATCCGCGGAACGTCACGGGCACCGGCCCGCCCACCCGCCGGCGACGACGCTCCCGGTCACCGGTCAACGATCACGTGCCGGTTGTGGGCGTGCGGCGGATGCGGGATGGTCATGGGGTGGAGATGCAGCAGGCCCTCGATACGCCCCCCGCCGAGACCCGCCCGTCCCTGCGGCAGCGGGCCGTGGGGCCCTGGTCCGGGCTGCTGCACTCCCTCGGGCTCGCGGCGCTCGTGGTGACCGAGTGGCTGCACCACCACCTGCGCACGACCGACCCCGGCTCGCTCGCGATCGACCCGTACGTGCGCGATGTCGCCACCGCCACCGAGGACTTGCGCGAGTACGGCGCCTACCGGTGGGCCACCGACCTGTTCGAGGCGGCCTCCCTGGGCGAGGGGCGCGCCGGGCTGTGGACGGCCGTCTACGTGGCGCTGCTCGTGCGCCTCAACCGCAAGGGCCCGGCGCGGGCGCAGCACACGCTGTCGATGCTGGCCGGCGCGTACTGCCTGCTCGGCTTCCTGGCGTCGCTGCCGCTGCTGGTGCCGCTGGGCGCGGGGGCCGTGTTCCTGCCGGGTCTGTGCGGCGCGCTGGTGTGGGCGGTGACGCGCTGAACGGGCCCGTCAGCCCCACTCCCCCGTGTACTCCATCGTGCAGACGAGCGTGCGGCCCCCGTTGACGATCCAGTACCAGTACTCGGTGGGATCGCCCTCCGCGCGGGCGCACAGCGGCCCCGTCATGTCGGCGGGCGCCTCCTCCACACCGCTGATGTGCAGCACGGTGTCGTACCCGTCGGGCAGCGTCTCCGCGTCGCACTCGACGACGCTGAGCAGCCCGGCGCGCATACCGTCCTCCTGGTCGGTGGTCTGCCCGAGCATGCAGTAGCCCGTCTCGAACTGCCGCTCCAGGCACAGCGCGACGGTCTGCACGCCCCAGGTGTACGACCAGAAGCTCCGGCCCGGACCCTCCGGGCAGTCGGCCGCCTGGGCGAGGACGTCGGTGACGAGGACGTACGCCGTGGCCTCGTCGCACGGGACGCGGGACGGCAGTTCGCTGCTCCACGCGCCGGTGCCGGTGTCGTGGACGGACAGGCAGTCGCCCGTGCGCACCGCCTCGAACGCCTCCCCGGTCGGGTCGGGCGGCGGCTCCGGGCTGTGGCTCGGCGCGGGGGCGGGCGCGGGCGGCTCGGCGGGCGGCGCCGAGGGCACGGACGACGGCAGCGCGGCGGAACCGCCCCCGCCCACGGCGTTCGGCAGGATCAGGGCGGCGAACGCGACAAGGGCGACGACGAGCAGCCACACACCACTGCGCCCCTCGTTGTTCACGCTGCCTGCTTACCCTTCACACCGCGTCCTGAAGCCCACGGGCCCCGCCGCCCGTGCGCCCGGCATGTGCCGCCGCGCTCACGCGGCGCGCCGCCCGTCGCGCCACACGGCGCGCACGCGGTCCGCGAGCCCGGCCGGGTCGAGCCGTTCGCCGTCGAGGAGGACCAGGTCGGCGCGTTTGCCGGGGGCGATCTCGCCCCGGTCGTCGGCGAGTCCGAGCAGCCGGGCCGCGTCCAGCGTGGCCGCGCGGAAGGCGCCGGCCGTGCCGAGGCCGCCGGGACCGGCGAGGTGCGCGATCTCGTCCAGCACGCGGTCATGCGGCGTGACGGGGTTGTCGGTGCCCATCGCGATGCGCACGCCCGCCTCGGCGGCGAGGCGTACGGACGCGCGGTGCGCCGCGGCGTTCTCCCCGGGCGCGGACTGGGTGACCGACAGCGTCGGCACGTACCAGGTGCCCGCCGCCGCCATCGCCGCGACGGCCGCCTCGTCCAGGAACACGCCGTGCTCGATACTGCGCGCCCCGGCGCGCGCGGCCTCCTCGGCGGCGCGCGCGCCGTGCGCGTGCACCATCACGCCGCGCCCGCCCTGCCGTTCGGCCTCGTCCACCAGCGCGGCCATCTCCTCCGGCGTGATCTGCCGGTCGGTGACGCCGCGCCCGGCGGCCATCGAGCCGGTGGCCGTCACCTTCAGCCAGTCCGCGCCGGCGCGCACCATGCGGCGCACCACCGCGCGTGCGCCGTCCGCGCCGTCGAACACCGGGTCCGGCATGGAGGGATCGCCGAAGAAGTCCACCGGCCCGACACGGTGGTTCCAGTGGTCGCCGATGCCGCCCGTCGTGCAGATCTGCCGCAGCGACACCAGCAGGTCGGGGCCCTCGACCCAGCCGCGCCGCACGGCCATCCGCGTCCCGGCGTCGGCGCCCCACGCGTCGCGCACCGTCGTCACGCCGCGCCGCAGCAGCGTCCGCAGCACGGGGACGACGGACAGCGCCCGTGCCGAACGCGGCAGCCCGTACGTCTCCTCCCGCGACACCGCGAGCGCCACGTGCGTGTGGCAGTCGATGAACCCCGGCACGATCAACTGCCCCGCGCAGTCCACCGCCTGGTCACCGTCGAGCCCCGGCCCGACCCCGGCTATCCGCTCCCCCTCCAGCACCACGTCCGCCCGCGAGACGGCGCCCGACCCGGCGTCGAGCACGGAACCGCCCCTCAACAAGACGCGGCGGGGAGCGGCGGATGTCTCAGTCATGTGCTGCCTCTCGGGGACCTCTCACCACGAGGTCCCCGGAGGTTCAGACCCGTTCGAGGATCACCACGGGGATCTCGCGGGTCGTCTTGCTCTGGTACTCGTCGTACTGCGGGAAGATTTCCGCCATCCTAGGCCAGAGCCGCGCCCGCTCCTCGGGCGTCGCGGTGCGGGCGCGGGCGGTGAAGCGGTCGCCCCACACCTGGACGCGCACCTCGGGGTCGGCCGCCAGGTTGAGGTACCAGGAGGGGTGTTCCGGCCTGCCGCCCTGGGAGCCGACGACGACGTACGCGTCCCCGTCCGTGCCGTAGATCAGGGCCGTCCTGCGCCACTCACCCGAGGTGCGGCCCTTCGTGGTGAGCAGCAGGGTCGGAACACCGTTCCAGTCGTGCCCGTCACGCCCGTCGGTCTCGACATACCGGCGGATGTGATCGGCGACCCAGGCGGTGGGACTGTCATGCACAGGGGCATTCTCGTGCGCCACGACGCACTCCTCTCGACCTTCCCGACAGTACTCCCGCCGGGGCAGAGCCCCACATCGCCCGGACCACCCGCGCCAACTTCCGTCCGCCTCCTCGCGGTTGGGGCGAACGCCACATGCCGTGTCAGCGTGAGCTGCTATACACGGAGCGTAAGCATCCGACGCACCACGGGGGAGCTGGGGACATGGTGACGACCGACGGCACGCGACCGCCGCAGGCGAAGAAAATGGGAACCGGCGAAGGACCACCCGCCGGGCCACCGGCTCAGCGGACCGGCCGCCGCCCTGATGAACGCGGCGGGGTTCGGCGCCGGATACATCTGGGCGGGCGTCGGCGCGTTCGCGTTCCTGTCGTGGTGCGTGACCGTGCCGCTCGTCCTGGTGGCGAACGCGGTCAACGCCTCGGACACGCCCGCGTTCTGGGTCCCGGTGTACGCGCTGTGGCTCGGCCTGATGGCGCGCGGCGGGTGGAAGTGGACGCGGGACCGGCGCGTCCCGAAGCCGGACCGCGTCGCCGCGCCGCGCCGCCCGTGGGTGCCGGTGGCGGCGGGCGCGGCGCTGCTCGCGGTGGTCGCGGCGGGGCTCGTGCTCTTCCGGGCGGCGCCGGGCAGCGCGTTCGCCGAGGGGCAGGAGGCGCACGCGGCCGGGGACTGCGAGGCGGCCCTGCCGCACTACGACCGGGCGACACGCGTGCGGTACGAGTTCACGCTCGCGGGCGCCATCGGCGACGCGCGGGCGGAACGCGCCCACTGCGAGGCGCTGTTGACGGCCGTCGAACGCGAGGCGACGGACGGGGCGACGGAGGCGATAGACGCGTACCAGACCTACCTCGACGGCTACGCGGGCTCCCCGACGTGGCGCGACGCGCCCGCGCACGTCGCCGGCCTGCGGCTGGCGCACGCGGACGGCCTCGCGGCGGACGCCCGTCACCTCCAGGCCGTGGAGGCGTACGGCGCGCTCACCGCGCACCAGCCGGACACTGACGAGGCCGCGCTCGTCCCCGGGCGGCTCGACCGCCTCTTCGCGGAGGGCACGCCCGCGCTGGCCGCCGGAGACCACTGCGCCGCCGTGGACGAGCTGGCACCGTTCGCCGCCCTGGGCGAGGACTCGCACGTGCCCGAGGCCGCGTACCTCGCGGACCGCGCCGGGGAGGAACTGCCGTCCGCGCGCTACGGCTGCGGCGAGCGGCAGCGCGAGGACGGCGACCACTGCGCGGCCATGGACACGTTCGCCGGGATCGGCGGGACACGCGCCGAAGAGGCGGCGAACCGCGCCCGCTTCGACTGCGCGGCGGCCCGCGCGGACGACGGCGAGCACTGCGCGGCGCTGGACACGTACGCCGACGTGGCGGGCGAACTGGCCGACCGGGCCGCCTCCCGCGCACGGGACGCCCGTTACGACTGCGCCGAGGAGGCGTACGGGGCGGAGGACCTGGACCGCGCGGAGGAACTGGCCCGCCAGGTCGCCGACGACGACGGCGCACGGGCGGAGGACGCGGCGGACCTGCTGATCGCCATCGAGATCAGCCGCATCGCACGCGACGGCGCGACAGGCGAACTCCCCCCACCCTCGGCCTCGGGCGGCGCACCGGGCGGCACGAGCGAGGTGACGATCTGGAACGCGTCGGGCGAAGACCTGTCGATCCTCTGGACAGGCCCCGAAACCGGCAGCATCGACCTCCCCGCAGGCAGCGACGACACCTCCGCCTGCTACTCAGGCGCCCTACCATCCACCACACTCTCCCTCCCCCCAGGCGACTACACAGTGGTGGCCCGCACACCCTCCGATCCATCCATCAACCCCTTCGCAGGCGACTGGCCCATGACATCCGGCACCGGCTACCAGAACTGCTTCTACATCAGCTTCTTCGGCTTCTGACCCCACCCACACCACCGAGGCGGTCAAGGCGGACGCCTCCGAGGAACCACGGTCTTCGCTTCGGGCCGCTTGGCCTCCGACAGAGCCGCCACGACCGAAGCCCCGCCGCGCCGTGATGGGCGGGCGGGGCTTGGGTGTTGTTGTTCAGGTGGTGGGGGGTGTGGTGGCCCAGAGGCAGAGGCCGTCGGGGGTGTGGGCGATGCCGTAGGTGCCGGACGGAGGGCCGTTCAGCTCGGGTGTGCTGGCTGCGCGCCCTCGGAGGACTTGGGCGTGGAGGGTGCCGTTGTGGTCGCGGAGGCTGAGCCACCACGGCCGCCGGGTACGGGCGGCGTCGATCAGCGCGTCCACGACGGGTACGGCTTCCGCCCGTCCCCACACCGCGAGTGTCTCGCGCACCCACTCCCGGGCGGCCCCGACGTCATCCGCCCTTCCGCCGCCGGGGAAGAGCCGGTCGGTGTACGGGCGGTGGCTCATGGCTGGTGGTCCGGGACGGCGGCCCACAGGGCGGCGACGGCCGACTCGGCCTCGGACGCGGCGGCGCCCCGTTCCCGTTCGTCCACGGTCCTGGACGCCGCGACGGCGACGGCGGGGAACAGCCGGTCGGACACGGCCTTCAACTGCGGTGCCTCACCCAGCCCGGCCAGCAGCACGACGAGTTCGCGCGGCACGACGTCCGGCCAGTAGTGCATCCCGCCCCACGAGTCGGACGGGTGCGCGACCAGCGGCACGAGCCGCTCCGAGACACGGCAGTCACCACACGCGTGATACGCCCACCCCGGCCCGGACCCCGTGGCCACAGCCGCCACCGCGACCAACCCGCCATCCGTCGCCTCGCAGTACATACAGAACGGCCCCACCAGACTCACGCCCCCACCTCCCCGGCCTCGGTCCGGGCCTCGGCGTCGGCGTGGACGGCGGTCTCGGCTTCGACCGGGCCGGGCCGGAGCCGTCCGACCGGTCCCTCCAGCCCGGTGATGACGGTGATCCGGGGGTTCTCCTCGCGCACGGGCGCGGGCGTGCACGTGTGCAGGTGGCCGGGGTCGGGCATCAACTGCGCCACTTCCTCTCAGGGGCACGAGATCACCGTCTGCGGTGGTCTCTCACACGAGAGGTAACCAACCGCCGCCCGGCGCGGGTACCGTGAAAGGCGCAGACGACCGTGAAAGCCATGAAAGCTGCGGGGGAGGACCATGGCACGGGAGCCGAACACAGCCCTGGGCAGGCTTATCGAGCAGGCGGGCTGGTCGCGGACGCAGGTGGCCCGCGCGGTGAACAGGATGGGGGCGGAGGTCGGCGTGGAGCTGAGGTACGACCAGTCCGCCGTCTCGCACTGGCTCTCCGGAACCGTTCCCCGCGTGGTGGTGCGGCCCCTCGTCTGTGAGGCGTTGGCCCGCCGTCTGGGCAGGCCGGTCACGCAGCAGGACGCCGGGTTCGTGTCGGGCACGACCGCCCGCCGCCCCGGCGACCTGGCCGAGCAACTCATCGACATAGGGACAGGAGACATGGACCCATCACGTCGGAACGTTCTCCAGGCCGGGCTGTACTCCGCCGCGCTGGCCCTACCCGCCTACGGCTCCGTCGGGCCGCCCGCTGTCAGCGACCGGCGGCGCGTCGGCCCCGGGGAAGTGAGCACCGTCGAGACGATGACGCGCAGGATCGCCGACATCCTGGACGAGTTGGGCGCCGGGCACGCCCGTCCGATGGCGGCGGCGTTCCTCGTTCACTCGATCGGGCCGTACCTGCGCGCGCCCGCCCGCCATGAAGTGCGGAAGAGCATGCTCGCCGCGGCCGCCGATCTCGTGTATCTGCTGGGCTGGATGGCCATGTACGAGAAGGATCACGGCGCGGGCCAGCAGTACTACGTCAAGGCGCTCGAACTCGCGAGTGCCGCCGATGACCGGGCGACGTACTCGCGCACGCTGCGCGGGATGAGCCTCCAGGCCACCAGTCTGCGGCACGGCAACCAGGCCCTCCAGCTCGCCGATTCGGCCGCCGAGGCGGCGCCGGACGCCGGTCCGAGGCTGCGGGCGTTCCTGTCGGGACAGCAGGCGGCGGCTGCCGCGATGACCAAGGACAGGCGGCAGGCGTTCAGCCGGTTGCGCGAGGCGGAGACGGCCCTCGGCCGGGCGGACGCGCGGCGGGAGGCGATCGGCGGGTACGACGAGTGCGCCTACCGGTTCCACGTCTCCACGGTGCTGTACGAAACCGGTGACCTGGCCGGGTCGGTGGACGCGCTCAGGCAGTCGATCCGCGTCCAGCCGCAGCAGGAGCGGCAGAGCCGCATGCACGCGTACGCCGTGCTAGGGCGCCGCGAGTGGGAACTCGGCCACCTGGACGCGGCGTGCGACAGCTGGGGTCACTTCCTGGACGGGTACCGGCACGTCCACACGGCCCGGGGCGACGCGCACCTGGCCGCCATCCGCCGCCGCGTACGCCCGCACCAGCGGACCCGCTCGGTACGGACCCTCCTGGCCAAAGCCCACGAAGTGACGACGCAGAAGGTGTGAGCGCGCTCGGGTCAGACGGGCGGGCAAGTGGCCAACAACGCTGCTTCTTTCAGCCGCTCGATGCCGTGGTCGTGCCAGCGGGGGTGTTCTACCGCTCGGCCTCCGGCGCGCAGCCAGTTCCAGGTGTCGGCCACTGTGGTGGACAGGGGGCGGCAGTGGAGTCCGGCTGTGTGGGCGGCGGTCGCGTCCACGGCCCAGGCGCCGGGCGCGGTGCGCCACAGCGGCAGTTCCGTCCACTGCCGCACGCCGTGCCCGGCCAGGAAGTCGGCGGTGACCCATCGCAGTTCGCCGGTGCTGCCGGTCGTGTGCAGGCAGGCGTCGAGGAAGCCGCCCATCGTCTCCCGGCCGATGGGCGCGGCCAGGTTGAACGCGCCGCCGGTCGCGGCGGCGGCCCGGTCGAGCGCGAAGCGCGCCACGTCCCGTACGTCGATGGGCTGGATCGTCTGCTCCGGGGTCCCGGGGGCAAGGATCGGGCCGCCGCGTTCGGCGCGGCGCAGCCACCACGGGAGGCGGCCCACGTACTCCTCCGGACCGAGGATGACACCGGGCCGCAGGATCACCGAGCGAGCCTCGCCGAACATGGCCAGCACGGCCCGCTCGGAGCCCGCCTTCTGTACACCGTAGTAGGTGGCCGGCGACCTCTCGCGCCCGAAGTCGTCGTCCGCGTCCGGCGGCGCATCCAGCAGCGGAGAGCCTTCCGTCAACGGCTCCTCTGGCCAGCCCGCGTACGCGTTCACCGTAGAAACGTACACATACCGCCTGGCCACCCCCTCCAGCACGCGCGCAGCCGCCAGCACACGCCGGGGCGCGAAGTCGGCCGAGCTGGTGTCCACCACGGCATCCCAGGAGCCCGCGTCCGCCAGCCGCTTGAGATCCTCCTCAACCGCCCGGTCCCCACGCACCGCCCGCACCCCCGGCACATCACCGCCACTACGCCCCCGGTTGAACGTCGTGACCTCCCAGCCACGCCCGAGAGCCTGCACCGCAAGAGCACGCCCCAGAAACCAACTACCGCCCAGCACAAGAATCCGCATGCCCGGATACTGCCCGCCCGACAACCCCACCTCCACCGCCCGGGGACGTAACAGTGTCCGGAAGCCATCGGAGAGACCGAGCCGACGGGGACCTGTCAGGACACGGCGGAGAGAACGAGGTCCACGAGGCGGTCGGCTGCGTCGGGGCGGCCCAGTGTGCGGGCGTTCGCGGCCATCTGTGTGCGGCGGGTGGGGTCGGTGAGGAGGGGGTGCAGCGCCTCTTGGAGTCGGGCGGGTGTGAGGTCGCCCGTCAGGGCCAGTGCGGCGCCCTGTTCTTCGAGCCAGCGCGCGTTGTGTGCCTGTTCGTCGCCTGCCGAGGTCGCCAGGGGGATGAAGACGGCGGGGCGTCCCAGGGCGGTGAGTTCGGCGATCGTCCCGGCGCCGCTGCGGGCGATCACCAGGTCTGCGAGAGCCAGCACGTCCGGCAGTTCGGGGCCGACGAAGCCGGTCAGGTGGTAACGCCCGGCCAGCTGCGGCGGCAGGGCGGCCGTGCGGGCGCGCAGAGCCCCGGCGTTGTCGGGTCCGCACTGGTGGATCACGTTCGCGTGGCCGAGGAGCCAGGGCAGTACGTCCGCCACCAGGCCGTTGATCTGCTGCGATCCCTGCGCGCCGCCGGTGACGTAGACGGTCGGCAGCCGCCCGTCGAAACCGTGCAGGCCCAGGGTCTCGACGGCCTTCTCCGGCCGTCCGGTCAGGACTTCGGGGCGGACCGGGTTGCCCGTCACCACCGCCCTGGCGCGGGCGGCCTCCGGCAGCAGGGGCACGGTCGAGGGCGACGAGACCGCGATCCGGGTCGCCCGCCCGGCCAGCGTGCGGTTGGCCAGGCCAAGACGCACCGTCTGCTCGTGCACGACCAGCGGCCTGCCGCACAGCCGCGTCGCGGCCACCCCCACCGGAACGGCGACGTACCCGCCGGTGGCCAGCACCACGTCCGGCCCGAACCGGGAGATCAACGACCGCGCCTGCGCGATCCCCAGCGGAACCCGCGCCATGTCCCGCACATTGGCAGGGGACAGCATCTTCAGCGGATTCCTCGCCCGGCGGATCTTCCCCGTCGCCACCGACGCGAACGCGATCCCCTCCCCGGCCGCCACCCGGGACTCCAGCCCACCGGCTGTCCCCACCCACAGGACCTCAAGCGCCCGGCCATCCGCCGCGAGACGCTCCCGCAGACACCGCACCGCCGTCAGCGCCGGATACGTGTGACCACCCGTCCCGCCACCCGTCACCATCAACCGGAACACAGCCACCGCACACTCCTCCATCGACCGAGACGCCGAGCCTCCCACAGGCTGACGGGTGTTCGGGCGCGGGTCAGATGCCGAGGATCAGTTTGGCTGTCGTGAAGTAGATGACCAGGCCCGTCGCGTCCACCAGGGTGGTGACCATGGGGGCCGACACCACCGCGGGGTCGATGCGGAGTTTCTTGGCCAGGAGGGGCATCGTCCCGCCCACTGTCGAGGCCCATGCGCAGATGACGACGAGAGTGATCGCCACCACGGCGGCCACGTCCACATCCACGAAGAGCGAGCCGACGACGAAGCCGAGTGCCGCCAGCATCGCGCCCAGCAGCAGGCCCGTGCGGCACTCGCGCCAGATCACCTTCAGCAGGTCCGAGGTCCGCACCTCGCCGACCGCCAGGGCACGGACGGCCGCGGTGGCGGCCTGGGCGCCGGTGTTGCCGCCGGTGCCGATCAGCAGCGGGACGAAGAGCGCGAGCTGGGTGACGGCCTCCAGTTCGCCCTCGTACAGCCGGTTGACGGAGACGGTCATCGTCGCCGCGACCAGCAGCAGCATCAGCCACAGCATGCGCGTGCGCGACAACTGGAAGACGCTGGCCGACATGTAGTGCCGCTCCAGCGGCTCGGCGCCCGCCTGGCGCGCGACGTCCTCGCTGTCCGCCGCCTCGATGACCTCGAACGCGTCGTCGCTGGTGAGCAGGCCGACGAGGCGCTGTTCGCTGTCCACGACGGGCAGGTCGAGCACGTTCGTCTCGCGCATCAGGCGAGCCGCCGTCTCGGCCGGTTCGGCCGCCTGGGCCATCGGCGGCTCGGTGACGACGAGGGCCGAGACCATGGCCTCCGGCTCACTGAGAACGAGTTCGCGCAGCTCCACGATGCCGGTGAGACGGCGGCCACGGTCCACGACCGGGAGCGTGTAGATCGTCTCCGCCCGCGCGCCCCGCAGCCGTACGACCTCCAGGGCCTGGCCGACCGTCAGGTCCTGCTGGAGCGCGACCGTCTCGGGCGTCATGTAGCGGCCGACCGAGCCCTCGGGGTAGCCGAGGAGCGCGGCGGTCATCTGCCGTTCGTGCGCGCTCAGTCCGGCGAGGACGCGCTGGGCGACCTTGGCCGGTGCCTCCTTGAGCATGCGGGCGCGGTCGTCCGGGTCCATGCCCTCGACGAGGTCGCGGAACGCCTGGTCGCGCAGCCCTTCGAGGATCTGCTGCTGGTCGACCGGGTCCAGTTCCTCGAAGACCTCCAGGGCACGGTCCTTGTCGAGCAGCCGGAAGGTGATGACGGACTCGACGGCGTCCATGCGCGCGATCTCGTCGGCGATGGCGTACGGCGGCTGGGTCTCCAGCCATTCGAGCGCGCCGGCGAGGTCGTGCTCCTCAAGCAGCGCGGGCAGGTGCGTCATGACGAGGGAACCCCCGGGGATCGGAAGACGGGCACGGACATCCGAGGTACGCGCACACGCCTGCCGGCCCGGGTGGTACGGATCTCACCCGGGCGAGGAGGCGTGGCGCGGGGGATGACTGGGAGGTTCACTGCGCATCGCAGCATCACCTCCCGCCGTGTCGTTCCGCCGAAACCGTTCTTCAGGGTACTAGGCATCGGGCACGATCATGGCAGGCCGGAAGCCGCATACCGGACATCGCGGGCCACGAGGTGCCGCTCGTCACCATGAACGTCCCGTAGGCGGGAGTGAACGCCCGGTAGCGCGCGCCGGGCGCCCGCGCCGGGGCGTCAGGCCAGCCGGTCGAGCACCGTCCTGCGCGGCCCCGGCGACTCCTGCCCGACCGCGATGGCGTCGCCTTCGAGGGCGGCCAGCGCCGCGTCGAAACGCTCCGGGGTGTCGGTGTGCAGCGTCAGCAGCGGGGCGCCCGCCGTCACCCGGTCCCCCGGCTTGGCGTGCAGCTCGACACCGGCCGCCGCCTGCACCGGGTCCTCCTTGCGCGCCCGGCCCGCGCCGAGCCGCCAGGCGGCGAGCCCGACCGCGTACGCGTCCAGCCGCGTCAGCACGCCGCTCGCGGGCGCGGTGACGGTGTGGGTCTCCCTGGCGACCGGCAGCGGCGCGTCCGGGTCGCCGCCCTGCGCGGCGATCATGCGGCGCCAGCGGTCCATGGCCGAGCCGTCCTTGAGGGCGCGCTCCGGGTCGGCGCCGGTGAGCCCGGCCGCGTCGAGCATCTCGCGGGCGAGCGCGAGGGTCAGCTCCACGACATCGGCCGGCCCGCCGCCCGCGAGGACCTCGACGGACTCGCGGACCTCCAGGCCGTTGCCCGCCGTCAGGCCCAGCGGGGTGGACATGTCGGTGAGCAGCGCGACCGTGCGGACGCCGCTGTCGGTGCCCAGCTCGACCATGGTCGCGGCGAGTTCGCGCGCGTCCTCGAACGTCTTCATGAACGCGCCGGAGCCGACCTTGACGTCGAGGACGAGCGCGCCGGTGCCCTCGGCGATCTTCTTCGACATGATCGAGGACGCGATCAGCGGGATCGACTCGACGGTGCCGGTGACGTCGCGCAGCGCGTACAGCTTGCGGTCCGCCGGGGCCAGGCCCTCGCCCGCCGCGCAGATGACGGCGCCGGTGTCGCGCAGCACGGTCATCATCTCGTCGCCCGACAGCCGCGCCCGCCAGCCGGGGATCGCCTCCAGCTTGTCCAGCGTGCCGCCGGTGTGGCCGAGGCCGCGCCCGGACAGCTGGGGGACGGCCGCGCCGCAGGCGGCGACGAGCGGGGCGAGCGGCAGCGTGATCTTGTCGCCGACGCCGCCCGTGGAGTGCTTGTCGGTCGTCGGCAGCGGCAGGGCGCCGAAGTCCATCCGCTCGCCGGAGGCGATCATCGCGGCGGTCCAGCGGGCGATCTCGGCGCGGTCCATGCCGTTGAGCAGGGTCGCCATGGCGAGCGCGGACATCTGCTCGTCGGCGACCTCGCCGCGGACGTACGCGTCGATCACCCAGTCGATCTGGCCGGGGGTCAGGGCGTGGCCGTCGCGCTTGGCGCGGATGACGGAGATGGCGTCGTGCGTGTGCATGCGCAGCAGTTCCTTGAAAGGAGGGGCCTTGAAAGGAGGGGCCTTGAAAGGAGGGGGAGGCGGGCCTACTGCGCGAGGTGCCAGGCGTCGGGCAGCAGCGCGGACAGGGGGCGTACGCCGTCCGCCGTGTCCACCAGGAGGCCGGGGCCGCCGTGCTCCATGAGGAGCTGGCGGCACCGGCCGCACGGCGTGATGCGGTCGCCCGCGCCGTTGCAGCAGGTGAAGTGCGTCAGGCGTCCGCCGCCGGTGGCGTGCAGGGCGGAGACGAGGCCGCACTCGGCGCACAGGCCGAGGCCGTAGGAGGCGTTTTCGACGTTGCAGCCGGTGACGGTCCTGCCGTCGTCCACCAGGGCGGCGGCGCCCACCGGGTAGGAGGAGTACGGGGCGTACGCGCGGGCCATCGCGTCCCGCGCCGCCGCGCGCAGGGCGTCCCAGTCGGTGCCGTCGGTCGCAGCGTCGTCCATGGGCTGATTCTCCGTCATCCGCCCTGCCCCCGCCGGTACGAGCGGCCGACCGCGCGGGGTGTCCGCAGCCGTTGCGCGAAGAGCGTCAGGACCAGCAGCGTCGTGAGGTACGGGCTGGCGCTGACCAGTTCGAGCGGCATCTCGTCGGTCACCGCGTACCAGAGCACCAGCAGCACGGCCACGCCCGCGCCGACCGCCGCCTGGAGGCGCTTGCCGCGCGTCCACCACCAGACCGCGAGCGCGACCAGGGCCAGCGCGAACAGCAGCAGCGTCGCGTGCACCACCGCGCCGCCGCCGCGCGTCTGGAGCGCGTCCATGAAGCCGAACAGGCCCGCGCCCGTCGCGACGCCGCCGGGGCGCCAGTTGCCGAAGATCATGGTGGCCAGGCCCAGGTAGCCGCGGCCGCCGGTCTGCCCCTCCTGGTACATGCGGATGAGGACGGCGAGGTACGCGCCGCCGAGGCCCGCGAGACCGCCGGAGACGATCACGGCGGCGTACTTGTACGCGTACACGTTGACGCCCAGCGACTCGGTCGCCTCCGGGTTCTCGCCACAGGACCGCAGCCGCAGGCCGAACGGGGAGCGCCACAGCACGTACCACGTGGCCACGAACAGCACGACCGCCAGCAGCGTCAGCCACGGCACGTTGTGCACCGCGGCGCCGAGGATGCCCGCCGCGTCCGACACCAGGAACCAGTGCTTGTCCGCCAGGTCGCCGAGCCAGTCGGAGACGCCGGGCACGGAGAACGGTTCGAGGCGCTCCATCTGCGGGGACTGCTTGTCGTTGCCGCCGTCCGCCGCCGCCTCCGCGGTGTTGAACATCTCCTTCGCGAGGAACTGCACGACGCCCAGCGCCAGGATGTTCATCGCCACACCGGAGACGATGTGGTCCACGCCGAACGTCACGGTCGCGACCGCGTGCACCAGGCCGCCGAGCGCGCCGCCGGCGATCCCGGCGAGGACCGCGACCCACGGGCCCCAGTGCCAGCCGGCCCAGCCCGCCATCAGCAGGCCGAGCATCATCATGCCTTCGAGCCCGATGTTGATCACACCGGCGCGTTCGGACCACAGCCCGGCGAGACCGGCGAGGCCGATGGGCACGGCGAACGTCATGGCGGCCGTCCACTGCGCGGTGGCCGTCAGGCTGTTCTCGTCCGTCACGACGCGGACCAGGGACAGCAGCACGAGCGCGCCCGCGAGCAGCAGCAGCACCTGCGGGTACCGCAGGCGGCGGCGTGCCTTCGGCGGCGCGGCGGCGGGCGCCGGGCCGGTGTCGAGTTCGGTGGTCACGCGGACACCTCCGCCGGGTCCTGGTCCTTGTCCTTACGGGTGCGGCGCGCGCGGGCGGCCAGCTCCTCGCCGACCCTGCGCTGCTGCCGCCTGACGCCCCAGCGGCGCACCAGCTCGTAGGCGATCACCACGGACAGGACGATGACGCCCTGCATCACGCCGACGATCTCCTGCGCGTAGCCCTCGAACTCCAGCTGGGTGCCGGTGCGTTCGAGGAAGCACCACAGGAGGGCGGCCAGGCCCATGCCGACCGCGTTGTTCCGCCCGAGGAGGGCGATCGCGATGCCGGTGAAGCCCAGGCCCTCGGGGAAGTCGCTGCCGTAGCTGCCGGACTGGCCGAGCAGCGTCGGCATGCCGACCAGGCCCGCGATGGCGCCGGACAGCAGCATGGCCGTGACGACCGTGCGCCGTACGCTCACGCCGCTCGCCTCGGCGGCGGACTCGGAGCGGCCGACGGCCCGCAGGTCGAAGCCGAAGCGGGTCCTGCCGAGCACCAGCCAGTACGCGACGCCCGCCGCGATCGCCAGCACGAAGGTGCCGTTGACGGGCTGGACGCTCGTGCTGATCTCGAAGAAGTAGCTCGACTCCGGGATCTCCGGGGTGTTCAGGAAGTTGCCGTTGCGCTCGGCGAGCCGGCCTTCCTTGAAGAAGTAGCTGATCAGCGAGCCCGCGATGAAGTTCAGCATGATGGTCGTGATGACCTCGCTGACACCGCGCGTCGCCTTCAGCCAGCCCGCGATGCCCGCCCACACGCCGCCGCACACCATCGCGACGAGGATGATCAGCGGGATCTGCACGATGCCGGGCAGCGTCAGCGCGCCGCCGACCACGGCCGCGAAGAACGCGGCGACGCGGTACTGGCCGTCCACACCGATGTTGAACAGGTTCATCCGGAAGCCGACCGCGACGGCGACGGCCGCCAGGTAGTACGGGATCGCCTTGTTGATGATCCAGACCTGGCTGTCGCTCTTGCTGCCGAAGTCCGCCATCACCTGGTAGGCGCGGAACGGGTCGTCGCCCGTCGCCAGCAGCACCAGCGTCGTGATGACCAGGGCGGTCACCAGCGCCAGCACCGGGGCGGCGAGGCCGAGGACCAGCTTCTCCCGGCGTTCCGTGCCGCCGCGCCGCAGAAGGGTGTTCACCGGTCGCCCTCCTTCGGGGTCTCGGGGGCCGTGCGCCCGTCCGTACGCTCCGGGTCCGTACGCTCCGGCGCGGGGACGCCGTGCTGCTCCAGGTGGCCGGACGTGGCGCCGGTCATCGCCGTGCCCAGTTCCTCCGGGGTGACCGTGGCCGGGTCGGCGTCGGCGACGAGCCGTCCCCGGTACATCACGCGGAGGGTGTCGGACAGGCCGATCAGCTCGTCCAGGTCGGCGGAGATCAGCAGGACGGCCAGGCCCTCGCGGCGCGCGCGGCGGATCTCGTCCCAGATCTGCGCCTGCGCGCCGACGTCCACGCCGCGCGTCGGGTGCGCGGCGATCAGGACCTTGGGGCGGTGGCTCATCTCGCGGCCGACGATCAGCTTCTGCTGGTTGCCGCCGGACAGCGAACCGGCCGTCACCTCGATGCCGGGCGTGCGGACGTCGTACTCCTCGACGATCCGGCGTGTGTCGGCGCGGGCGTCCGAGGCCGTCAGCCAGGCGCCCTTGCTGTTCGGCCGCTCGGTGACGTGCCCCAGCATGCGGTTCTCCCACAGCGGCGCGTCGAGCAGCAGGCCGTGGCGGTGGCGGTCCTCGGGGATGTAGCCGATCCCGGCGACGCGGCGGCGGCGGGTGGGGGCGTGCGAGATGTCGTCGCCGTCGAGCGTGATCCGGCCCGCGTCGGGGTCGCGGATGCCCATGACCGCCTCGACCAGCTCCGCCTGCCCGTTGCCCTCCACACCGGCGATGCCCAGGACCTCGCCGCGGTGGATCGTGAACGCGACGTCCGTCAGCAGGTCGCGCGCGGTGCCGTCCGCGTCGGTGCCGGTCAGGCGCAGGCCCTCGACGGTCAGCACCGGCTCGTCGGTGACGGTGGACTCGCGTGTCCCGGGGGTCGGCAGCTGGCTGCCGACCATCAGTTCGGCGAGCGCCCGGGGGTCGGTGTCCGCGGGCTTGACGGTCGCGACCGTCGTGCCGCGCCGGATGACGGTGATGTCGTCGGCGACGGAGAGGACCTCGCCGAGCTTGTGCGAGATGAACAGGACGGTGAGGCCCTCGGCGGTCAGCTCGCGCAGGTTGCCGAAGAGCGCGTCCACCTCCTGCGGCACGAGGACGGCGGTCGGCTCGTCGAGGATCAGCGTGCGGGCGCCGCGGTAGAGGACCTTGAGGATCTCGACGCGCTGGCGGTCGGCGACGCCGATGTCCTCGACCAGCACGTCCGGGCGGATCTGGAGGCCGTACGTGTCGGACAGCTCGGTGATGCGCGCGCGGGCGCGCGCGCCGATGCCGTACGCCTTCTCCGCGCCGAGGACGACGTTCTCCAGCACCGTGAGGTTGTCGGCGAGCATGAAGTGCTGGTGCACCATGCCGACGCCCCGGGCTATCGCGTCCGCCGGGGAGCGGAACGCGACCTGCTCGCCGTCGACGGCGATGGTGCCCTCGTCCGGCCGCTGCATCCCGTAGAGGATCTTCATCAGCGTGGACTTGCCGGCGCCGTTCTCGCCGACCAGGGCGTGCACGGTGCCGCGCGTGACGGTGATGTCGATGTCATGGTTCGCGACGACGCCGGGGAAGCGTTTCGTGATGCCGCGCAGTTCGACCGCGCTGCTGCTGGGGGCTGGGATGTCGCACTCTCCTCGGACGGGGACGTCGTCGGCCGGTCCTGCTCGTGGGGGACCGTACCGCGCCGGGGGTCCGGTGGTACCGGGTCGGGGGCCCGTTCACCCTCTACCCGCGTAGCGGTGCCGCCGGTCCCCCGCCTCCCGTGCGCGGGGCGCGGGGGCGGGGAATCCGGCGGCGAGGCCGCGGGCGTCGGTTACGGGGTCTCGCTCACCACGATGTCGCCGTTGACGATGCCGTCGGTCGCGGCCTGGATCTCGTCGGCGATGTCGTCGATGTAGCCGCCCGAGGTGGACAGCGAGACGCCGCCCTCGGCGAGGGTGTAGGTGTGCGTGCCCGAGGGGGCCTCGCCCTCCTGCACCGACTCGATGAGGTCGTAGACCGCGACGTCCACGCTCTTCACCATCGAGGTGAGGATGTGGTCCTGGTAGTCCGCCAGGCCCGGCTGCACGTAGGCGTCCGAGTCGACGCCGATCGCCCAGGCGCCGTCCACACCGGCGACGGTCTCGATCGAGCCGACGCCGGAACCGCCGGCGGCGGTGTAGATGACGTCCACGCCGTCGGCGAGCATCACGCTGGCGTTCTCGGCGGCACGCGCCGGGTCGTTGTAGCCCCGGTCGTCGTCGTCGTACAGGTAGCGGACGTCCACGTCGATGTCGGGGTTGGTCGCCTCGGCGCCCTGCACGAACCCGGCCTCGAACTTCTGGATCAGCGGGTTCGGCATGGCGCCGATGAAGCCGATCTGGCCGCTCTCGGACTTGAGGGCGGCGGCGACACCGGCGAGGTACGAGCCCTCGTGCTCGGCGAACGTCATGCCGTACGCGTTCTCCGCCTCGGGGGCGGCGTCCACGATGCCGAAGGTCGTGTCGGGGAACTCCGCGGCGACCTCTTCGAGGGCCGGGGCGTAGAGGTAGCCGACGCCGATGACCGGGTTGTAGCCGGCCTGCGCCATGGCGGTCAGGCGCTGCACGCGGTCGTCGTGGGTGTCGTCGTTGCCGGCCGTCTGGTACTCGACCTGGAGGCCCAGCTCTTCCTCGGCCTGGTCGCCCGCGCGGGCCGCCGCCTCGTTGAACGAGTGGTCGTCACGGCCGCCGACGTCGAAGGCGATGCCGACGGTGCCCTGTTCGGTGCCGTTGCTCGCGCCATCGTTGCTGTTGGACTCGGTGGAGCTCTCACCGCAGGCGGTGGCGGCGAGGGCGAGGACGGCGGTGACGGCGATCGTGGCCGAAAGCCTTGATACGCGGCGCAAGAGGACGTTCCCTTCGGTCGAAAGCGCCTCCTACGGCGCCGTTGCGCCAGATCGTAACGCGCGTAGATCCAGGGGGAAGAGGAGAGCTGTTCCCGTTATCAGATCGGTGCTGACGAAATACGTCCGCAACATGGCGCTCCGGCGTACGTCAGCCCAGCAGCGCCGCCGTCGCGAGGAGGTCCACGCCGACCGCGATGGCGTTCTCGTCCACGTCGAAATCGCCTTGGTGAATGTCCTTGGCGGCCGGCCGCGGGAGCCCGGGGACCGCCGGGGGGCGGACGCCGAGGCGCGCCATGGCGCCCGGGACGCGTTCGAGGTACCAGGAGAAGTCCTCGCCGCCGAGGCTCTGCTCGGTCTCCTCGACGGTCTCCGCGCCGAAGCGGACCGTCATCGCCTCGGCGAGCAGGGCGGTGGACGCGGCGTCGTTGACGACCGGCGGGACGCCCCGGATGTACTGGATCTCCGACTTGGCGCGGTACAGCGCCGCCACCTCGTCCACGGCGGCGTGCACCAGGTCGGGCGCCGCGCGCCAGGCGGCCAGGTCGAGGCAGCGCATGGTGCCGGACAGGTGGGCGGTCTGCGGGATGACGTTGGGCGCGTGGCCGGTGGTCAGCCGCCCCCAGGTGACGGCCATCCCGGCGCGGGTGTCCACGCGGCGGGCGAGCAGCGCGGGGACCTCGGTGGCGACCTTGGCGGCGGCGGTGACGAGGTCGGTCGTCAGGTGCGGGCGGGCGGTGTGGCCGCCGGGCCCGGCGAGGGTGACCTCGACGCGGTCGCAGGCGGACGTGATCGCGCCGACGCGCACGCCGAGGCGCCCGGCGTCCACCTTGGGGTCGCAGTGCAGCGCGAGGATGCGTTCCACGCCGTCGAGCACGCCGGCCTCGATGGCGTCCTGCGCGCCGCCGGGGAGGACCTCCTCGGCGGGCTGGAAGAGAAGCCGCACCGGACGCGACAGGCGTCCTGCCGCCGCTGCCTCGGCCAGCACGAGACCGGCGCCGAGGACGACGGTGGTGTGCACGTCGTGGCCGCAGGCGTGGGCGCGGTCGGGCACGGTGGAGCGCCACGGGACGGTCTTGGTGTCGGGGATGGGCAGCGCGTCGAGGTCGGCGCGCAGCGCGAGGAGCGGTCCGTCCTGCCCGGGGGCGCGTACGTCGCAGATCAGCCCGGTCCCGCCGTCGAGCACGCGCGGGGCCAGGCCCGCGCGCGTGAGGCGCGCCGCGACGGCGGCGGTGGTGCGGACCTCCTGGTTGCCCAGCTCCGGGTGCATGTGCAGGTCGCGGCGGAACGCGATCAGCTCGGCGCGCAGGCGGTCGTCCAGGGGCGGGATCGGTGCGGACTCCGGGGACAGGGGATCACTCACGTGATCGAGATTAACGCTGATCGCCCCGCAAGTACGCGGTGATCATGGAAAGTTCATACGACGGACTTAGTGCCCGGCCGCATAAGGCCGAGAACGACTGGGTATGACTGCTTTTTTTGTGTACTTCGCGCTCGCGCCGCGCCGGGCGGGGAGGTTCACCCGGTGTAGCGGGTGGCGAGCCGGGGGCTCTGGCCGCCGAAGGCGGCGAGGTCGGCGGCGAACACGTCCAGGAGGAGTCCGTAGTCCTCGACGCCGGGGGCGCTCACGGTCTCGCCGAGTTCGAGCCCGCGCAGGGCGCCGGTGACGAGGTCGTCGGCGCTCATGCGCGGGACCGCGCTCAGGTCCATGCCCTGCACGGAGTGGAACTCGGTCGCCACCACGCCGGGGCAGACGACGCCGACCCGGACGCCGGAGCCCTCGACCTCGGCGGCCAGGGCCTGGGTCATGGCGACGAGGTAGGCGAGCGTGCCCGCGTAGACGGCGCGGCGGGGCAGCACGCTCTTGTCGGCGGGGCCGGAGAAGGCGATCATCCCGGCGACGTTGAGGATGGTGCCGCGGCCGCGCCGCAGCATGGGGCCGATGGCGGCGCGCATGAGCTGTGTGGGCGCGAGGACCTTCACGTCGACGAGTTCACGGGACTTGTCGGCGGGCAGGTCGGCCAGCGGCATGTAGTGGGCGACACCGGCGTTGTTGACCAGCATGTCCAGCGGTTCGCGGGCGCAGATCCCCGCGAGGGTGTCGATGCCGTCGCCGGTGGACAGGTCGGCGGTGACGGGGCGGACGTCGGTCTCCGGGTGCTCGGCGGCGAACGCGGCGAGGCGCTCCTGGCGGCGGCCCACGACGATCAGGTCGTAGCCGTCGCGGGCGAGGCGTTCCGCGAACGCCCTGCCGATCCCCGAGGTGGCGCCGGTGACGAGGGCGAGCTTGCTCATGCGGGGGTCCTTCCGGGAGCACCGTTCCGGCGGGCGGACGGGGGACGTCCGCCCGGTCCTTCACCAGTCCAGCATGTGCACTGCCCCGGCCGTCGGCCAGTCGGACCGCCTTCGCGGGAGCGGACGCGCCCGCCGCTCTCAGGGCGTGGGCGCGGTGAGGTACCGCTGGACCGTGGGGCCGAGCCAGTCCACGATCTCCTCGCGGCCGAGCGCCACGCTCGCGGGGAACCGCAGCACGTAGCGCGTCAGCGCGAGCCCCAGCACGGCCGAGGCGCACAGCGCCGCCCGCGCCCGCGCCTGCGCCTGCTCCGGCTCGGGGCCCAGCAGGCGGGCCAGCGGGATCAGCTGCTCGCGCAGCACGCTCCCCATGCGGTCGGCGACGGCCGGGTCGGTGGCACCGACACGCATCAGTGCGGTGAGCTCCCCGTTCTCCTCCCACAGGGTGAGGAAGTGGCGCACCAGCGTCCGGCCGATCTCCTCGCGCGGTTCGAGGGACAGGCCGGGCAGGCCGGGGTCGATCGCGACGGCCGCCGTGAACAGGCCCGCCTTGCTGCCGTAGTAGCGCATCACCATCGACGGGTCGATGTGCGCGTCGCGCGCGATGGCCCGGATGGTCGCCTTCTCGTAGCCGTCCGCCGCGAACCGCGCGCGGGCCGCGTCGAGGATCGTGGCGCGCGTGGCGTCGGAACGGCGTGCGACCTGCTGGTTCTCCAGGCAGGGTTCATGAGGGCCCGGCCGGGATTCGTCTCCCTGCGGATGCACAAGGGGACCGCGTACAGCCGGCTCCTGATGAACGTCGCGGTCCGGGAGTCGACCGAGGCGCTCGCCACGGCGTTCGGCAGCCCGGAGTTCCAGCGGATGGCGGCCGAGTTCCCCCAGGACGTCGTGTCGTACCCGCACGTCTTCGAGCAGATCGACGCATGACATCGGCTGCCGCCGGGGGCAGGGCCCCGTGCCTCCCCGGGCGGCCACGCGTCCGCCGCCGCACCACACGGGCGTCCTCGCCCGTGACGCGCGGGCCTCGGCCGCCCCACCCCGAGCCGGACATCGAAGGAGAAGCACCATGTCGCTGAAGAACGTCAACACGGTCCTGGCCGCCGTCGGCGCCCTGTTCGTCCTCTACCTCGGGCTGTCCTTCATCCTGACCCCCGAGACGTCCACCCCGGGCGTCGGCCTGCCGGACTGGCCCGCCGGCGACGGCGACGGCTTCCTCGTCATGAAGGGCATCCGCGAACTCTCGATGGGCCTGGTCATCGGCATCCTGCTGGTGACGGGCCACCGCCGCGCCCTGGGGTCTGTCCGGCGGGTCTTGCCTGTCTCACGACGTCCGGCGTGGGGGCACCTCCCAGGCCTCCGGGCCTGGGGGAACCTCGCTGCGTTGCCGAATCGCGCGAATACGGCCAGGTATGAGCTGCGATCCGGCGCCTTGCGATGCACCGGCATCTGGGGGCACCCCCAGCCGCCAGGCTGGGGGTGCCGTGAGCCGGCGGGGGTCAGGGGCAGGCGGGGAGGGATGTCAGGCCGTGGGTGCCCAGGGCGGTGTTCGTCACGTCGGCCAGGAAGCCGGAGGCGCGGTCCGTCACGCCGTCCGTGTACCAGCGCGGGTCTATGCCGCAGACGACGACCTCGCTGCCCGTCCCCGCCAGCACGCGCGGCAGGGTGTGCACGACGGTGGAGGGGAAGCTGAGGACGCGGCTGCCGATCGGGCCGCGTCTGGCGACCAGTTCGAGCGGCAGGTCGGGGCGGACGATCTCGACGCCCGCCTCGGCCGTGAGGCGCGCCAGCTTGTCGCGGCTCTCCTTGCGGTGCGCGAAGTAACGGGTCACGCCCTGCCCGGCGGCGAGCCCGGCGACGGCCGCGACGTAGCGGTCCTCGTCCAGGACGCCCGTCTCGACCAGCGAGGTGCCGACCAGGTCGGCCCCGCCCGTCAGCCGGGGCGGTCCGAAGGCCGACCGCGTCCAGGCGAACGTGTTGTCCGTGACGGTGGCGCCCTCCAGCGGCGGCACCGTCATGGCGGTGAACACCTCGACCCGCCGCCCCGGCACCGGCCGCAGCCGCCGCACGGCGCGCCGCGCCACCGGCGAGAACAGCAGCGCCGCCGCCCCCTGCGCGCGCGGCCGGTGCCAGCGCACCAGCCGTTCGCCCCTGGCCAGCTGGGCGGTGAACTCCATGGTGGCCGTGCCGTCGTCCACCACGACGATGTCGCTGTCCCCCGCCATCGACAGCAGCAGTTGCAGGTAGCGGGAGAACGGGTCGCCGACGACGAGCCGCCGCGCCCTGCGCAGCGGGCCCGCCAGGGTGGCGAGCGTCTTCGACGGCGCGACGGCCCCGCCCCTCGCCTCCCGCCACAGCACGCGGTGCCCCGCGTCCCCGGCGAGCTGCGCCATGCGGCGCAGCTGGCCCCGGGTCGTGGGGTCGTGGGGCGGGAGGATCGCGATCGTGACGCCGCCGCCGGGGGGCAGCGAGGCGTGTGCCCACTCCACCGTGTTGAGCAGTTGCACCGGGCTCTCGGCGAACGCCAGGGTCTGCTCGGGCTGGTCACTCATGCGGTCTCTCCCGTCCCCTTCTCCCAGGTCCCCCCGGGTCCTCCCCGGCTTGTCCGGTCCGGTCCGGTCCGGTGCGGCTCAGGCGTTCGCCGGCTCGCGCTCCGCCTGGTCGGCGACGACGCCCTGGACGCGGCGCAGCTTCTTCATCGGGCCGAGCTCGCTGTCGTAGACCTTCTTGACGCCGTCGCCCAGCGACTCCTGGATGATCCGGATGTCACGCACGAGCCGCTGGAGGCCCCCCGGTTCGACGGACGCGGCCTGGTCGGAGCCCCACATGGCGCGGTCGAGGGTGATGTGCCGCTCGACGAAGACGGCGCCGAGCGCGACGGCGGCCAGCGTCGTCTGGAGGCCCGTCTCGTGGCCTGAGTAGCCGATCGGGACGTTCGGGTACTCGGCCTGGAGCGTGTGGATGACGCGGAGGTTCAGCTCCTCGGCCTTGGCCGGGTAGGTGCTGGTCGCGTGGCAGAGCAGGATGTTCCCGCTGCCGAGGACCTCAACGGCGTGCCGGATCTGCTTCGGCGTGGACATGCCCGTGGAGAGGATGACGGTGCGGCCGGTGGCGCGCAGGGCGCGCAGCAGCTCGTCGTCGGTCAGGGAGGCGGAGGCCACCTTGTGGGCGGGCACGTCGAACTGCTCAAGGAACGCGACGGCCTCGGTGTCCCACGGCGACGCGAACCAGTGGATGCCGCGCTTGGCGCAGTACGCGTCGATCGCGCGGTAGTCGTCCTCGCCGAACTCGACGCGGTGCCGGTAGTCGATGTACGTCATCCGGCCCCAGGGGGTGTCGCGTTCGATGTCCCACTGGTCGCGCGGGGTGCAGATCTCCGGCGTGCGCTTCTGGAACTTCACGGCGTCGCAGCCCGCCTCGACGGCGGCGTCGATGAGCGCGAAGGCGTTGTCCAGGTCGCCGTTGTGGTTGATGCCGATCTCGCCCGTGACGTAGACGGGGCGGCCGGGGCCCACGACGCGGTCGCCGAAGCTGCGCAGGCGGTCGTTGCCTGAGGTCATGATGAGGTCAGTTCCTTTCCGAGAATCCACGAGGCGATCTCGCGGATCGCGCCGGCGCCGCCGGCCGCGGAGGTCACCGCGCGGGCGGCTCCGCGTACCACGTCGTGGGCGCTGGCTACGGCGACCGGCCAGCCGACGAGGCCGAAGCACGGCAGGTCGTTGACGTCGTTGCCGGCGTAGAGCACGCGTTCGGGGGCGATGCCCTGCTCCTCGCACCACTGCTTGAGGGCGAGGTCCTTGCGGTCGATGCCGTGCAGGACGGGGATGCGCAGCTTGCGCGCCCGCGCGGCCACGACCGGGTTCTCCTCCGTGGACAGGATCAGCAGCGGCAGGCCGGCGCGGCGCAGGGCCGCGATGCCGAGGCCGTCGCCGCGGTGCACGGAGACGATCTCGCGTCCTTCGGAGTCGATCAGCACCCGGTCGTCGGTCTGGGTGCCGTCGAAGTCGAGCACGACCGCGTCGATGTCAGCGCGGGTCGGCAGGTAGCCCGGGAACGGCGCGGCGGGCAGCTCGGGGGCGCCGCCGTCGAGCAGCGGGACGAGCGCGCGGGCGCGGGCGAGGTCGTGCGGGTCGTCGATCTCCAGCACGCGGGCCGGGTCGGTGCGCACGAGTTCGGTGCGGCCGAAGAAGCGGTGGCGCGCGGCGCGGAAGCCGTCGGCGCGCATCGCGTAGGCGGCGCCGGTCTCCAGCAGGTCCTGCGGGCGGTCCTGGCGGCGGGGGCGTACGGCCTTGTCGTGGTTGACGCCGTGGGCGCCGGTCCCGCCGTCGGTGGTGTCGGCGGCGTCGCGCCAGACGAAGCCGTGGAACGGGGCGGCCGTCAGCGCGCTGTCGGCGCCGCCGAGCACGGCGGCGGCCACGCCGTCCAGTTCTTCGTGGGTGACGAAGGGGCTGGTGCACTGGACGAGGAGTACCGCGTCGAGGGCGGCACCGTGCCGTTCCTCGTACACGTCCATGGCGTGCAGGACGGCTGCCTCGCTCGTGGCGGTGTCGCCGGCGATGGCGGGCGGGCGTTCGATCAGCTCGGCTCCGGCGGCCTGCGCCGCCGCGGCTATGTCCGGGTCGTCGGTGGAGACGACGACGGACGTCACCAGGCGCGCGGCGCGGCAGGCCCGTACCGCGCGGACGACGAGGGGGGCGTCGCCGACCGGTGCCAGGTTCTTGCCCGGCACGCCCTTCGAACCCCCGCGTGCGGGGATCACTGCCAGCACGGTGCTCATGCGTGATGCCTTTGCGGTCGGTGGGTGATGCGGGAAGTGCGGGGGCGCGGGGCGCGGGGCGCGGTCACAGCTGCCCCCAGCGGCGGATCATCGGGGCCACGCGCTGGGCACCCGCGCGGTAGGCGCCGCGCGCGGTACGGCGCAGGAGGCGCCGGGACGCGGCGCGTACGCCGGTGGTCTGCGCCGTCGCCGCCTGGTGGCCGCCCTGCGGCGCGCCCTTGACGTCGAGGCCGTGCCTGGCGAGGGCGCCGGGCAGGTAGCCGGGGGCCGTGCGGACCGTGTAGTACGGGTCGAGCGGCGCGAGTCCGGTCTCCTCGGCGGCCTGTTCCAGCAGTCCGGCGAGGCGCGCGCGGGCCGTGGCGAAGGCGCTCTCGGCCGGGACGCCCAGGCCCTGGCCGGCCAGCCAGTCGCGGTCGGGCACGGGGACGGCGCCGCCGTCCAGCTCGTCCCAGGACGCGAGGCAGCCGGAGCCGATGAAGTAGTGGTTGCCGAGCTGCTCGCGGATGCCGAGGTCGGTGAGGACGGCGGTCGGGATCCCGCGGTGCAGCGATTCGAGCGCGGCGGTCGAACTGACCGTCACCAGCAGGTCGGTGCCGTCCAGGATCTCGCCCATGTTGCCGTAGGCGAGCGAGAAGTTGGGGGGCTGCTCGGCCCTGGTGCGCTCCGCGAGCCGCTGGTAGGGCAGCTCCTCCAGGTGCGTCGTGTGCTCGCCCGGCCTGCTGCGCAGCTTGAGGACGACCTCGCGCGCCGGGTGGCGGCGGGCGTGCTCCCTCGCGCGTTCCAGCAGGTAGGAGCGGTCGGCGCGGCTCGACGGCACGGACGGCTGGACGGCGAAGACGACGCGGTGGGGGCGGTCCCCGCGCGCCACGGCGTCCGGGTCGTACGGGGCGCCGTCGAGGAACGGCAGCGCGCACTCGGTGACGGCCGACCCGTCGGCGCGCACGCCCCGGAAGAGGGCGCGGAAGCGGCGCGCGTCGTACGGGCTGTTGGCGAGGATCAGGTCGGCGCCGTGGCGCGCGAGCAGTCCGCTGGCCAGGTTCTCGTAGACCACGCCCACGTAGCCGGTGACGACGGCGGTGCGGCGCGCGGTCCCGTGCCACGTGCGGGCGAGGCCGTGCAGCATGGCCTGCACCGTGTTGCCGACGCAGGCGAGGACCAGGGCGTCGTACGGCGGTTCCTCGGGGGTGCGGCGGCGGGCCAGCTCGGACAGGAACTCGGCGGCGGTGATCTCGGCCGGCGCGTCCAGATCGGTACCGGTCTCCGCCAGCTGCCGTTCCGTGGGCGTCGCCCGGCCGCGCAGCACGTAGCCGGTGACGGATGACTCGGGGGCTATCCGGCGCGCCGTGAGCGCGCCCCATTTCCACCTGGTGTCGGAATCCGCCAGCACGGCCACGCGAAGTGGCGTGGGGGATGAATCGGGCACGGATGGAACCGTAGGCGGCGCTTCCTAGTGCCGGGCCAACTCAGTCACAACAACGAGTTAACAGCGCGACACCTGGTGGCCAACTCGACCGCCCGGAATGGGATTTCCCCTGGTCACCACCCCTGGTTCACCACCCGGAAGCCCCTCGGAAACGGGGTGTTCACCTATCGGGGGAAAGGGCTGCGGAAAAAGTGAACGGGAAAGCGGGAGAAGGTTTCCCGGCGGCCGGGAAGTGGGGTGGATCACCCGGCGGCAATTCCACGTTCACTTTCGCCGGACCGTTCGCCCCGCCGTTCATCGGACGCCGCGCGGGGGCGTGGCGGAGAAGGCGGTGGTGAGGGGGTGCGCGGGCGGCGCGGTCTCCCGCCCCGCCCGCGCGTGGGGCCCTCTGAGGTACGGGGGGGACCTCGGAGTGCGCCCGCCGAGCCGATGACCAGTCGGCTCGTTCCTTACTGCGCCGTAGCTTCCGAAATCGTTACACCGGCCCGGTCGCGCGCCCGCGCCGCCTACACGGCGGCCGTGACGCCGCCGTCGGGGCCGAAGCGCTCCAGGTGCTGCGCGAGCCTGCGCAGCCCCCGGTGGTTCGCCGTGCGCACGGCGCCTGGCCGCGAACCGAGCAGCGCGGCGGCCCGGTTGGCGTCCATCCCGATCATCGTGCGCAGCATCACCGCGCCCGCCTGCTCCTGCGGCAGTTCGGCGACGAGCCGGAGCACCCGGCTCGTGCCCAGGGCGGCGATGGCCTCCTCGGCGGTGTCGGCGGACGACGGCAGGTGGGCGAGGTCGTCCTCGTCCGCCCGCGTCTCCTGCGGCCGCCTGCCGCGCGCCCGTAAGTGGTCGAGCGCCCGGTTGCGGGCGATGCGGGCCGTCCAGCCGCGGAAGCGGTCGGCGTCGCCGCTGAACCGCCCGAGATCGCGCGATATCTGGAGCCAGGCCTCGGCCGTGACGTCCTCGGCGTCCGGCTCGGCCACGATCGTCCGCACATAGCCGAGCAGACGCGGGTGCACGGCCCGGTAGACGGCGCGGAACGCCTCCTCGTCCCCCGCCTTGGCAGCGTGCACCGCCGCGGTCAACTCGCTGTTCTCGCCGCGCACTCCCGGCCCCCTCCGCGGCCCTCACACCGCATACCGCCTCGGTCTGGTGACAGTGTGTCTCCCGTGCCTGAACGCTACGCGGCGCGGCGCCCTGAGTCCATGGCGCATCCGGCCGTATCCGCTCGGTAACAGTTACGGGCCGCGCGACGCTGAGAGAGGTACGGGCCCGGACCTCGACCGTCCGCGCCCGGTGACAGCCGGGGTCTCTCCTGTGGGGGGTGGCGGCCCCGGCTGTTCCCCCGTATCGGGTGTGACCGACGGCCTGGCCGACGCCCCGGAGGGTCCGCGGGCCCGCCGCCCGGGGCCTCCCGTGCTCCTCGGCGTCGGTCCGGTGGTCCCTGACCGGCGGCGGGGACGCCCGCCACCACGGCGCTCGTCCCGCACCCGTGGCCGGACCGGGTGGCACGCGGACGCCCCGACCCGGCTCGCCGGGCGTCTGGCGCCGTCCCTGCTGTTCAGGCGGGCCCCTCAGGTCCTGTCCGCCGCTCCGAAAGCGTCCACGCCCGTGAGGCGTGCCGACAGCGCCCACAGGCGCGCGGCCTCGGCGGGGTCGGTCGCGTGCGCGTGCACGCCGCCCTCCGCGCCCTCGCCGGCCGGCCCGGCGATGTCGCAGTCCTCGCAGTACACGCCGCCCATGCCGGACAGCCGGGGTGAGGTGGCCGCCCACACCTGCGTCGCCGCGCCCTGCGGCGGCGTCTTGAAGCTGGGGTCCGCCAGGTTGCCCGCCTCGTCGATCCAGCCCGCCGCGACCATGTCCGCCTTCGCGAGGTGGCGCTGGAGCGGGGTGAGGATGGCGCCCGGGTGCAGCGCGAACGCCCTGACCCCGGCGTCGCGGCCGAGCGCGTCGAGGTGCACGGCGAACAGCACGTTCGCCGTCTTCGCCTGCCCGTACGCCTGCCACCTGTCGTAACCGCGCTCGAAGTGCACGTCGTCCCAGCGCATGCCGGTGATGCCGTGGGCGCCGGAGGACACGGAGACCACGCGCGCGCCGCCGCGGGCGATCGCCGGCCAGAGGTGGTTGACCAGCGCGTGGTGGCCGAGGTGGTTGGTGGCGAACTGGGCCTCCCACCCCGGGCCGACGCGGGTCTCGGGGCAGGCCATGACCCCGGCGTTGTTGATCAGGATGTGGACCGTGGGATGCGCGTGCAGGAACCGTTCGGCGAAGGAGCGGACGCTCGCGAGGTCGGCCAGGTCGAGCGCGTCGGTCTCGACGCCCGGAATGCCGTCGAGCGCGTCCCGTGCGGCGGCCGGGCGCCGGGCGGGGACGACGACGCGGGCCCCGGCGGCGGCCAGGGTGCGGGGCGTCTCCAGGCCGAGGCCCGAGTAGCCGCCGGTGACGAGCGCGGTGTGGCCGGACAGGTCGATGCCGCTCCGGACGTCGTCCGCGGTGCTCCGGGCGCCGAAGCCGGAACCGATCGGGTGCTCCGGTGTCGTCGTCATGGCCGAGACGCCAGGACCTGGAGCGCGGTCTGGAGCAAGTCGGCCTCGCGGCCCCGGAGAGACGTACGGATACTGGACCGGTCAATCCAGTGCGGCCAGGGCGAGCTTCGCGGCGGCCCGCAGGCGCCCGGCGTCCGGCGCGGCGCGCGCGATGACGCGCACGCCCTGCATCACCACGAGCAGGAACCGTGCGATCTCGTGCGGGTCCTTCTCGGCGGGCAGCTCGCCCTGCGCCTGGGCGCGCAGCAGGGAGGAGACGAGCGCCGTCTCCACGACGCTCCAGCCCACCTCGACCTGGCGGGCCACCTCCGGGTCGCGCGGGGACAGCTCCACCGCCGCGTTCACCACGAGGCAGCCGCGGCGGGCCGGGTCGGTCATGGCCTCGGTGACCCAGCTCGCCACGAAGGCGCGCACGGCGGGCAGGGCGGGCCCCGGCTGCGCGAGCGCGGTGACGAAGCCCGCCTCGCTGCCCCGCAGGTAGCGGCGCATCGCGGCCAGGTAGAGGTCGTGCTTGCTGCCGAACGTGGCGTAGATGCTGGCGCGGGCGATCCCGAGGTGCTCGACGAGATCGGCCATCGACGTCGCCTCGTACCCCCGCTCCCAGAACAGGTCCATCGCGCGCTGGAGCACCGCGTCGGGGTCGAATTCCTTGGTCCTGGCCACGCCCCGAGCGTAACAAGGAACCAGACCGTTCAATCCAGAAAGCCGGCACCGGCGCACGGCCTGGCGCCGGCCTCCCGGGGCGCCCCGCGAGCAGCGCGACGCCGCGCCGCGGCCTGTGCCGGACGCGTCGGGCCATGCCTTCGGCCATGACGACGTGATCAACGGTGGCGCCGATCGGCGTGGGGGACTCTGCCCCGAGAGCCATCCCGAGTGGTACGTTATCCGGTACCACTTAGGGAAGGGATCAGGAGTGTCCATCACCGCCAGCGAGGCGCGCAAGGATTTGTTCCCCCTGATCAGGCGGGTCAACGAAGACCACGACACGGTGGAGATCGTGTCGCGGCACGGGAACGCCGTCCTGATGTCGGCGGACGACTATGCCGCCCTGCGCGAAGGCGCGTACCTGCTCCGTTCCCCGGCGAACGCCCGCCGCCTGCTCACGGCATACGAGAACGCCCTGTCCCGCCGGAACCTCACCGAGCGCGAGCTGATCGACCCCGACTCCGCGTCCGACGCGACGTGAGGTTCGTCTTCGAGGACCAGGCGTGGGAGGACTACACGTCCTGGCTCCGGAACGACCGCAAGACGCTCGCCCGGATCAACAGGCTGATCACGGACGTCCTGCGGGACCCGTTCGACGGCATCGGGAAGCCGGAACCGCTGAAGCATCACCTGCCGGGTGCCTGGTCGCGGAGGATCGACGACGAGCACCGTCTCGTCTACCTGGTCACCGATGGCGAGATCGTCGTCCTCGCCGCGCGCTATCACTACTGACCGCGCGGCGGGTGGGGGCTGCTCCTGGCGGACGGTGAGCAGGTCGCCGAAGCCCAGGCGGGTGACGAACTCGCGCTGCGCCTCCCGCGTCACGTCGCCGACGTGCTCGACGCCGCGCGCCGGTCCGCGGCCGGCGGGGAGTGCCGGGATGCGGGCGACCTCTCCGGCGACGGCCTCGTTGCGCGCGACCAGGCCGTCCGGCCCGGCGTACGCCGCGTTGTGCACGACGGCGTCGAGCGCGCCGGGCCGGTCGAGCACGGTCCGCACCGCCGCGTTCGGCGGACTCCTGGGACTGGACGCCGAGTCCGAGGACGTGCGGGTCGTGTCCGGCGGTCTCGGCACGCGGGTCCTCGGCGCAGGCGGCGTTGCGGCCGTCCGGGTCGCGCATCGTCACGTGGACGGTGTGGCCCGCGCGGGCGAGCGCGCGGGCGGTCGGGCGTCCATGCCGGTCGCGGCACCGGTGATGAGCACGGTGGACATGGTCCTTCCTCCTTCCCTGGGGCGTGCCGGTGTTCCCCGGGTGGCGGAAGTGTCGTGCGGGGTGCGCCGGGCGTCAGGCGAGGCCGCCGTTGGTGAAGAGCGTCTGGCCGTCGACCCAGCGGGCGGGTCCGGCGAGGAACGCGGCGGTCTCGGCGATGTCCCCGGGGCGGCCGAGGCGTGCGAGGGGCGCGGCCTTGGTGAGGGTCTCGACGGTCCGCTCGTCCTTGCCGTCGAGGAAGAGCGGCGTCGCGGTGGGGCCCGGGGCCACGGTGCGTGCGTGCCCGTGCGGGGGCCAGGCGGCGGTGGTCGCGGCCGTGCAGGGCGGCGTCACCGTCCCGCTCCTCACCGGCTCGGCGGAACACCTGGAGGCCGCGCGGACCTGCGCCTGGGCCACCTGCTCGTGCCACCTGCCGCCTGAACCGCGCGCCCGGCGGTCACCGGGCCGAGGCCCGCCATTCGGGGGCGAGGACCGCCCAGACCTGCTTGTCGTGGCGCGCGCCCCCATAGGGCCATGCCGCGCGCCGCACGCCTTCGAGCGTCATGCCGAGCCGCTCGGCGACGGCGGAGCTGCGGTCGTTGTCGGCCCGGCAGTGCCACTCGGCGCGGTGCAGTCCGCGTGCGGTGAACGCCCAGTCGAGCAGCAGGCCGCAGGCACGGGTCACGAGACCGCGGCCCTCGGCGGCCGGTTCGAGCCAGCAGCCGATCTCGCACGTGCCGAGGGCGGTGTCGAAGGCGGTGAACATGACGCCGCCGACCAGCGCCTCCCCCTGCCAGACGCCGTACAGGCGGGCGCCGTCCGCCGCCGCGCCCTCGGCGTACCGCCGGAGCGTGGCCCGCGCGCCGTCCACGCTTTCGGTGACGAACGCGGCTCCGACCCATGGGCGGATGTGCGCACGCGCGCGGTCGAGGTGGGCGGCGAACTCCTCGGCGTGCCATGTCTCCAGCGGGCCCAGACGGGCGTCGCCGCGCAGCGGGAGCGAGAACACGAAGGGCCCCTCCGTTCACATAACAAGCGTTACGGCAATATACCGTGGAGCCATGGCACGCACCAGGGGAGACCATGAGGCACGCCGGCGCGACGTCTCCGCGGCGGTGTGGCAGGTCATGGCGACGCGCGGCTTCACCGGCCTGACCCTGCGCGCCGTCGCGGCCGAACTCGACGCCACCACCGGGCTGCTCACGCACTACTTCCCCACCAAGCGCGCCCTCGTGACGTACGCCCTCGACCTGCTCGAAGAGCGGACGCTCGCCCGCCCGCGCCGCAGCCGGGGCACGGGCCTTGGCGCTCTCCGCGACGCGCTGCTCGACCTCCTCCCCCTGACCCCCGAGGCCACCGACACCAGCCGGGTGTGGGTCTCGTCCTGGGACGCCGCGCTCTCCGACCCCGGGATGAGCGCCGACTACGCACGCAAGTACGCCGCCGCCCACGCCAGGCTGACCGAACTCGTCGCCGCCGCCCAGGAGTCGGGCGGGCTGTCGCCGGGCGACCCGGCGGAGATCGCCGCCGGGGCCCAGTCGTTCGTCCTCGGCCTGGCGGTCCAGGCCCTGTTCTCCCCGGCGGCGTTCCCCCCGGCGCGGCAGATCCGGCTGCTCGACGGCCACCTGGCCGCCCTCGGCCGCGCCGGGGCCTGACGGCGCGGCGCGTGTCCATGGCCCGGCAGGCGCGGGCGATGCCGTCCAGCGGCATCCCGGCCGGGAGCACCGGGGACGGGTCGAGCCGCCCGCCGAGCACCTCGGCCGGCAGCGGTTCCGCGTAGCGGCGCGCGGGCGCGACACCCGCCCGCGGCGTCACGTCGTGCCGGCACAGCCGGTGGAGGCCGACGCGTCCCACACGGCACCGGTCCGCCCGGGACGGGCGGGACCTGGAGGAGGTCATCGAGCGCCTGGCGGAGCTGGGCGACACCACCACGGCCGTCGTCCTGTCCGAGCCCGTGCGTCCGCGTGCCGTGGACGTCGCCGCCTGGATCACACGGAACGCGCAGCCGCCGCGTCGTCGGGCCGCATCCTCCTCAGCCGCCGGGCGGCGTTGCGCACGCCGAGGAAGACGGCCGCGCCGAGGCAGGCCAGGGAGAGGAGCGCGAGGACGACGAGTGCGGGGTTCACCCAGGACGGCACGAGGTCCACGTCCGCGCTGCACCTCGCGTGCACCGGGAACAGCCGTCCGGACTCGCGGTGGTGCGCGCTGTTCCACCCGTCGTCGAACCGGACGCCGTGCCGGTACTCGCAGGCCTCCTCCAGGTCGAGACCGCCGGCCGCCACCGCGACGAACCACAGGGTCACGGTGTTGAGGAGCGTGACGACGCCGACGACGGCCAGTGAGGAGGGCTGCCAGAGGCCTCTCCTCCGCTGCCGGGCGCGCACCAGCAGCACGACGACCACGCACACGACCGTGGTCGGTATCCAGACCTGCACGACCCCCAGCGCTGGAAACCCCATGGCCCCCCTCATCCCCTCCGGCGGGGTGATCAGTATGTACGGGCGGAACGACGGCCCGCCCATTCCCCCCTTCGGGTGAAAGCGAGGTGTGGCGGGAACGCGAGCGCCGCCGTCGCGCTCCCTGCGCGACGGCGGCGGGTGCCCGTTCCCCCGGCCGCCCGGCTGCTCCGGACGGGTGACTACCCGGCGGCGACCTGCCCGGTCAGCTCGGTGAACTGCGACCAGCTCAGCTCCGGCTCCCCCGGGTCCCAGACCTTCTGGGCCAGCGCCGCCAGCGGCAGCCTGATGCCCTCCGCGACCTGCTCCTCCGTCTGCGCGTCCGCCAGGTCGCACCAGACGGCGAACCGCGCGCCCGGGATGTGGTCCGCGTCCCTGAACTCCTCGGGCACCGCCTCCGTGCCGCGCAGGACGGCGGGCGTCCACTCCTCGTAGATCCGCTCACCCGTCGGATACGTGAAGTCGTTCGGCTCGCCGAGGACGTAGTAGAGGTACTCGGAGCTGAGGTTCAGCACCTTCCAGCCGCCCTCCAGGTACTCCACCGGCGGGCGGGCGCCGATCTCGCGGCCGGTCCAGTACGTGACCTCCCGGTCGTGGTCGGGCCGCACCTCGCCGCCCGCATGCATGCCGTCGTTCCACACCTGCGGGGTCTTGCCGGCGTCGCGGACGGTCTCGGCGCGGTCGTTGAGCCACGCCGTGGCCAGGTCGCGGACGGAGGCGCCGTCGCCGAAGCGGTCGCGGGCGGCCCGCGCCAGGTCCGGGTAGGTGCTCTCCGGGTCGGACACGGTCGCGGCCACGTACTCGTCGCCGCCGACGTGCACGTGGTCACCGGGGAAGAGGTCGGCGTACTCGCGCAGCAGGTCGTCGATCAGCTTGCCCGCGTCCTCGTCGGCGATGTCCACCGCGCCCCGCGGCTCCTCGCCGCTCGCGCTCACCAGCTGGAACTGCGGGTAGGCCGCCAGCACGGCCCCGAGGTGGCCGGGCGAGTCGATCTCCGGGACGACCTCGATGTGCAGCTCACCGGCCAGGTCGATGATCTCCTCGACCTCGTCCTTCGTCAGGGCGTCGGGCGAGGCGACCTCGGGGTGGCTCTCGCTCTCGATGCGGAAGCCCTGGTCGTCGCTGAAGTGCCACTGGAACTGGTTGAGCTTGAGATCGGCCATCTCGCGCAGCCGGTCCTTGATCCAGTCGGCCGTGAACGGCTTGCGCGCCGTGTCCAGCGACAGGCCGCGCTGGGGGCGGTCGGGGCGGTCCTCGATCGTGCCCTGCGGCAGGCCGCCCGCGCCGCGCACGGACTGGACGACGGTGCGCGTGCCGTAGAACACGCCGGCCTGCGTACGGGCCGTGACCGTGACGCGGTGGTCCTCGGTCTCGATCCGGTAGCCCTCGGCGCCGGTGCCGGCGCCCTTGTCGAGCCGCAGGAGGACGTCGCCGTCGCGGGCGCCGTTCCCGGCGCGGTCGGCGTCCAGCTCCTCGGCGAGCCGGTCGGCCTCGTCGTCGAGCGGGCCGTCCTCGGCGGCGACCACTCGGGTGACGCCCTCGGCCGGGGCCCAGCCGGGGCCGTCGGCGGCGTCGAAGTTCCGGACGGCCGGGACGGTACGGGGGGCGCCTTCCGGGCCGTCCGGGAGATCGGTGGGGGACTCTGGGGGTGACGGGGCGGGAGTGCCGGCGGCGGGCGTCGCGCGCTGCGTCGCCGTGCCGTCACCGGCCTGTTCCGCGATCACCATGGTCGAGGCGGCCGCGATGACGAGGGCCGCCGCGACCAGGGCGATTATTCGCCAGGGCGCTTCTCGCATACTTCGACGGTAAGCGTTGGCCAGAGGTCGGCAATACCAGCGGCGGGGCCCCGGCGGGGGCGCGCGGCACGGCCGGTGACCCCCGGGGCGGAGGACGCCCCGCCCCGCCGATACCATGGCGGCGGCCGGTGGACCGTACCCGGCCGGGCCCGACCGACGTCCCCAGAGCTGCCGGCGAGGCTCTTGCGACCGCTCCCGGAGGGTTTTTCCGTGCCGGCAGGAACGTTGTACCGCGGCCGGGAAGGCATGTGGTCATGGGTGGCACACCGTGTCACCGGTGTCCTCATCTTCTTCTTCCTGTTCGTCCATGTACTGGACACCGCTCTCGTCCGCGTCTCCCCCGAGGCGTACGACGACACCATCGCCGTCTACAAGACCCCGATCGTGGGACTGATGGAGTACGGCCTCGTGGCCGCCGTCCTGTTCCACGCGCTGAACGGTCTGCGCGTCGTCGCCGTGGACTTCTGGAACAAGGGCGCCCGCTACCAGCGCCAGATGCTGTGGACCGTCGTCGGCGTCTGGGTGGTCCTGATGGCGGGGGCCGCCTACCCGGTCCTGTCCCACGCCTTCCACGAGCTGTTCGGGAGCTGATGACCGATGTCCACCGAAATCTCGCAGGTCACGGACGGCACCGACTACGCGGTCAGCCCCGCGCCGGTCATCGAGCCCCCGCGCGCGCGGACCGCCCGCACGCCCCGCGCGACGCGGACGAACTTCGAGCTGTACGGCTGGCTGTTCATGCGGCTGTCCGGCATCGTGCTGGTCGTCCTGGTGCTGGGGCACCTGCTGATCCAGCTCGTCCTCGAAGGCGGCGTCTCGAAGGTCAGCTTCGCGTTCGTCGCCGGCCGCTGGGCGTCGCCGTTCTGGCAGGCCTGGGACCTGATCATGCTGTGGCTCGCGATGCTGCACGGCGCGAACGGGCTGCGCACGATCATCAACGACTACGCCGAGCGGGACACCACGCGCTTCTGGCTGAAGATGCTGCTGTACACGGCCACGGTGTTCACCGTGCTGCTGGGCACGCTGGTGATCTTCACCTTCGACCCGAACATCCGCTGACGCACGGCGCCGAGCAGGCACGAGGCAGGCAGACCAAGCATGCAGATCCACAAGTACGACACCGTCATCGTCGGTGCGGGCGGGGCCGGGATGCGCGCGGCCATCGAGGCCACGAAGCGCAGCCGCACCGCCGTGCTGACCAAGCTGTACCCGACGCGTTCCCACACCGGCGCAGCGCAGGGCGGCATGGCCGCGGCCCTCGCGAACGTCGAGGAGGACAACTGGGAGTGGCACACCTTCGACACGATCAAGGGCGGTGACTACCTGGTCGACCAGGACGCCGCCGAGATCCTGGCGAAGGAGGCCATCGACTCGGTCCTCGACCTGGAGAAGATGGGCCTGCCGTTCAACCGGACGCCCGAGGGCCGCATCGACCAGCGCCGCTTCGGCGGCCACAGCCGCAACCACGGCGAGGCGCCCGTGCGCCGCTCCTGCTACGCGGCCGACCGCACCGGTCACATGATCCTCCAGACGCTGTACCAGAACTGCGTCAAGGAGGGCGTGGAGTTCTTCAACGAGTTCTACGTGCTCGACCTCCTCCTCAACGAGGTGGACGGCGTCAAGAAGACGGCCGGCGTCGTCGCGTACGAGCTGGCCACCGGCGAGCTGCACGTCTTCCAGGCGAAGGCCGTCGTCTTCGCCTCGGGCGGCAACGGCAAGTTCTACCGCGTCACCTCCAACGCGCACACCTTGACCGGCGACGGCCAGGCGGCGGCGTGGCGGCGCGGGCTGCCGCTGGAGGACATGGAGTTCTTCCAGTTCCACCCGACCGGCATCTGGAAGATGGGCATCCTGCTGACGGAGGGCGCCCGCGGTGAGGGCGGCATCCTCCGCAACAAGGACGGCGAGCGCTTCATGGAGAAGTACGCGCCCGTCATGAAGGACCTCGCCTCGCGCGACGTCGTCTCCCGCTCGATCTACACCGAGATCCGCGAGGGCCGCGGCTGCGGCCCCGAGGGCGACCACGTCTACCTGGACCTGACGCACCTGCCGCCGGAGCAGCTGGACGCGAAGCTGCCGGACATCACCGAGTTCGCGCGCACGTACCTGGGCATCGAGCCGTACACCGACCCGATCCCGATCCAGCCGACCGCGCACTACGCGATGGGCGGCATCCCGACCAACGTGCTGGGCGAGGTGCTGGCCAACAACACCGACGTCATTCCCGGCCTGTACGCGGCCGGCGAGGTCGCCTGCGTGTCCGTGCACGGCGCGAACCGGCTGGGCACCAACTCCCTGCTGGACATCAACGTGTTCGGCCGCCGCGCGGGCATCGCCGCCGCCGAGTACGCCGCGACCGCCGACTTCGTGCCGCTGCCGGACGCGCCGGAGAAGTTCGTGGCCGACGAGGTGGAGCGCATGCGCGACGCCGAGGGCAGCGAGCGCGTGCCGGTGATCCGCCGGGAGCTCCAGGACACGATGGACAAGAACGCCATGGTGTTCCGCACCGAGCAGACGCTGAAGGAGGCGCAGGAGGAGATCGCCGAACTGCGCCGCCGCTACCGCAACGTGTCGGTGCAGGACAAGGGCCGCCGGTTCAACACGGACCTGCTGGAGGCCCTGGAGCTGGGCAACCTGCTGGAGCTGGCCGAGGTGCTGGTCGTCTCCGCGCTCGCCCGCAAGGAGTCGCGCGGCGGCCACTACCGCGAGGACTACCCGAACCGCGACGACGTCAACTTCATGCGCCACACCATGGCCTACCGCGAGGTGGACGCCGACGGCAACCAGACGATCCGGCTGGACTACAAGCCCGTCGTCCAGACCCGCTACCAGCCGATGGAGCGTACGTACTGATGGCTACCCCGACCCTGGAGAAGACGGAGTCCGCCCCGGCGGACGCGGGCCACCTCGTCACGGTGACCTTCCGCATCCGCCGGTTCAACCCGGAGCTCGCGGCGGACGCGTACTGGGAGGACTTCGAGCTGCGCATCGATCCGAAGGAGCGCGTGCTCGACGCGCTGCACCAGATCAAGTGGGAGCAGGACGGCAGCCTCACGTTCCGCCGTTCCTGCGCGCACGGGATCTGCGGGTCGGACGCGATGCGGATCAACGGCAAGAACCGGCTGGCCTGCAAGACGCTGATCAAGGACATCACGGACCTGAAGGACGGCGTCGCCGCGAAGCCGGTCGTGGTCGAGGCCATAAAGGGCCTGACGGTCCTGAAGGACCTGGTCGTGGACATGGACCCGTTCTTCCAGGCGTACCGCGACGTGATGCCGTTCCTCATCACCAAGGGGAACGAGCCGACGCGCGAGCGGCTCCAGTCGGCGGCGGACCGCGAGCGGTTCGACGACACGACCAAGTGCATCCTGTGCGCGGCGTGCACGTCGTCGTGCCCGGTGTTCTGGAACGACGGGCAGTACTTCGGCCCGGCCGCGATCGTCAACGCGCACCGCTTCATCTTCGACTCGCGCGACGAGGGCGGCGAGCAGCGTCTGGAGATCCTCAACGACCGGGACGGCGTGTGGCGTTGCCGTACGACGTTCAACTGCACGGACGCCTGCCCGCGCGGCATCGAGGTGACGAAGGCGATCCAGGAGGTCAAGCGCGCGCTGATCACGCGCCGCTTCTGAGCCGCGTCCCTGTGTCCGTTCCGAAGGCCCCCGTGACGCACGGGGGCCTTCGGCGTGTATTCCGCCGGTCTCGCCCGGGACTTCGCGGGATCAATCAATATTTCTCAGCTCAAACAACGAGCTAAAGAGATAATGCCGGTTATCGAATACGCATCGGGCTTTGCTTTACCAAATCCCGGTCAAGTTCATTGCCGGACCGTCACACCTGTGGGAATCTTTCACACGCCAGGCCCAACTGGGCGAGGGCCTTCCGCTTTGCTGTTCACGTTCGACTGCTCTCCTGAGGCACATCCTCCGTTCGCCACTGTTCCCTCCGACGAACCACTTCGCCTTCGTGGAAAGAGAACAAGAGATGAAGTCGAGAACGATTCTCCGGGCCGCCGCGGTCGCGTCTGCGACCCTTGTGACACTGACGATGGGCAATCCGGCCCAGGCCGCCGACAAATGGCAGAACAGCGGTTTCCACGTGGGAGACCTTTGCACAACCGGCGTAAGTCTCGACCCCTGCCACGGTTCGGCCTCCTTCGTGAAGAACGGCGACCACCTGTACGTCTGGGACAACGTCGCCGACGGATGGTCGGCCGTCGCGCGCTACTACCGCTCGGACGTCTCCGGCCTGGCCGGCCTCGCGTGGAACTACCACGGCGCGGGCACCCGCATCGACCACAACATGGACATTCCCGAGAACGGCTGGATCAATTACGAGGTCTGTCTCGGCGAATACAGCACCAGGGCCGTGCTGAGCTGGACATGCAGCAATTATTTCGTCGAGGACGCCTCATAGGACGGGAAAGCAGCCCTCCCCCCGGAAGCCCCCGCACACCACGGGGGCCTTCGGCATGCACGCCCCAGGGGCGCGGCCGATCGTTTTCCGGCCCATGACGGGCGGATGGCAGGGAAGCGGACGGCGGCCCCCGACGGGGCATCCTGTGCGCAAGGCGGGACGGCGGTGACGCTCAGCCGACGGCGGGGGCGAGCAACGCTTCGAGGCGGAGTGCGGCGTCACGCCACCGCTCCCGGGCCTCCCCGGGGGTCGGCGAGTCGGGACGGAGGATTCCGGCGAGGTGCGTGACGCGCCACGTGCGGAAGACCGCGGGAGGAGTGACCACGCCGCCGAGCAGGGCGCATGCCGTCCGCAGCGCCTCGGCGACGCTCGCGACCGGACCGGCGGCCCCGGCATGCCGGGTGAGGGCCGCGGCGAGGAGGGCGTGCAGGAACTGCACGGTCTGGAGGTCGGCACCCATCTCCACCATCCGGGCCACCACCGCGGGGTCGCCGGTGTCGAACGGGTAGGGCTCGATGAACCCGGACCACATCAGCAGGAACGGGGTCGCGTCGTGGTCACGGTGCCAGCCCAACTCGTCGACGAGGGCCATCGTGCCGTCCCCGAACGCCCCGGCCTCCTGGACGGCTCCGAGCAGGTGGTCCAGCTCCGCCCGCCGCCGCTCGGCGAACCGGCCGACCGCCACCGGCACACCCTCGGCCGTCGCCGCAAGCACCACGATCCCGCCGAGCGGCCCGAACACCTCCCGCGCGAGCGACGATTCCGGCACGGACGAGGGGGATGTCATCACTCACAGCCTGCTTTCCGGTGCTTGTCCCGGCCCGCGGTTCATCCAGCTCATGAACGCGTCCATGGAGTCCCGGATGCCGATGATGCCATTGTTGACCTGCGCGAGATCGGCCGCGTTGTCGACGAACCATTCCGGCTGCCGGTTCCCCGGCGGCCCGCCCATCTGGCGGATGCGGTCCGCGAAGTCGCGCGGCACCTCCACACGGACCACCCGTCCGCCCACACCCGCATACTGCTGGACAGCCCGTGTCAGGTCGTCGGTCAGGTACAGGCCAGGTTGTGGGGTCGCGCCGCGTACGGTGACGCCCGTGGGTGCGCCCAGTTGGAACACGGTGCCGCGGAAGTCCGATGCGCCGTGGTAGAGGACCACCAGGTCGTCGTGGGCTGCGAGACCCAGTGGGTCGCTAAAGATCAGCGGGTTCGCCACGTAGCCGCCGGGGTCGGGGGCGGGTCCGAGGCCCAGGGGGTCGAGCGTGAGGTAGCGGGCGATTCCGGGGTCGTAGTAGCGCTGGTAGTTGTAATGCAGGCCGGACTCGCTGTCGTGGTACTGGCCGGGGAAACGCAGCGGGGTGTCGGCGGTGCTGCCGGGCTCGGCGGAGGTGAGGCCCCAGACCGTCGAGCGGGATCTCCAGGCGGTCCGGCCGTCCTCGTCCACCAGTTGTGTCGGCGTCCCCACCAGGTCGGTGACGATGGCGTAGAACCGCCGGTCGAACTCGTCCTGCTCGACTTGGGCCAGGGGGACGCGCCCGTCGTGGTCCCAGGTGCGCGTGACGCGGGGACCGGCTTCCTCGACCAGCGTGGTGCCCGACCAGGTGAACGTCGTCTCCTCGGCCACGGCACCGTCGTCGGCCAGCCGCTGTTTGGCGAGCCTGCGGCCGAACGGGTCGTACAGGTAGCGCCAGCGGACGCCATCCGGCGTGGTCAGGGCGGTGAGACGGTCCTGGGCGTCCCACTCGTAGCGCCAGGTGGCGGGTTTCTTGGACAGGCGGCCCTTCTGCCGGAGCACCATGCGTCCGGCGCTGTCGTACTCGTAGCGGTAGCGGCCCGCCCTGGTGATCAGGCCGTCGGCATGGACGCGTTCGCCACCGGCGTCGCCCGCGTCCGGCCAGTCGGCGTCGACGAGGCGCCCCAGCGGGTCGTAGGCGTACGACTCCTCCCAGGAGCCGGTCCACTGGTCGGTGCAGCCCGTGACGCGGCCTCGGGCGTCCAGCGAGAAACGGACGCCTCCCACGCTGGTGGGGACGCCTTCGGCGCGGTAGGCGTAGGTCCGTCGCTCCGGAATCCCCTCAGCCGGACCGGTCACGGCCAGTGAGGTGAGGCGCCCGGCGGGGTCCCACGCCTGGTCCACGGTGACACCCGAGGAGTACGCCCGCCTGGTCACGTGCCCGGCCGCGTCATGGGTGAACGACAGCGTGCGCCCGGCGGACTCAAGCGTTCCGGGGTGCCCAGCCGCATCGTACGACCAGGTGCTGATGTGACCGGAGGGGGTCGTGCGGGACACGGGCCGGTTGAGGAGGTCGTAGGTGTAGCTGACGGTGCGGCCGTTGACGGTTTCCGACAGGAGGCGGCCGGACGGGTCCCGTTCGACGACGAGTTCGCTTCCCGGCGCGGTCGCGGTGAGCAGTTGCCCGAGGTGGTCGTAGGTGAGACTGGTGATCCGGCCGTCCGCGTCCAGTTCGACGGGCCGGCCGAGCTGATCGAGCGTGTAGGTGACCGTCTGGCCGGCGGCGTTGGTCCGTCCGACGAGCTGCCCGGCAGGGTCGAGGCGGTAGGTGAAGGCGCGTCCGTGGAAGTCGCTCTCGGCCGTCAGGCGGCCGGCCGCGTCGTAGGTGTAGTCCCACGCCCGGCCCTCGGGGCCGACGACGCGGGTGAGGTGCAGTTCGGTGTCGCGCACCAGCGAGTGACGGACGCCGTCCGGGCCGGTCGTGGCCACGGGAAGGTCGAACGGACCGTACTCATGGCGCGTGGTGGCGCCGTTGGCGTCGGTGTGGGAGAGGCAGTTGCCCTCGGCGTCATAGGTCCACCGCTGTACGCCGCCGAGCGGGTCGGTGCGGCTCGACATCCGGCCTTCGACCGTGAACTCGGCGCGGTGGACCGAGCCGAGCGGGTCCGTGATGCCGACGGTGCGGCCGAACGCGTCGCGGCGGTACTCCGTGGTCCTACCGAGCGCGTCGGTGAAGGCGACGGGCAGCCCGGCCCCGTCGCACCGGATGCGGGCCATGTTCCCGGCCGCGTCGGTCACGGCGGTCAGCGCGCCGTGCCGGTCGTAGGCGAAGCGGGTGGTGCCGCCCGCGGGATCGCGGACGGCGGTGCGGTTGCCCGAGCCGTCGTAGGCGTAGGCCCAGACGGAGCTGTCGGCCTGGACGACCTCGGAGGTCAGGCCGAGTTCGTTGTACCGCACCCGGATCGTGCGGCCGTCGGGACGTGTGACGGAGGTGCGGCGGCCGCTGTCGTCGTAGGTGTGACGGGTGGTGCGGCCCAAGGGATCGGTCAGCGACAGCAGGCGGTCGTAGCGATCCCACTCGCGGGCCGAGCTGTGGCCGAGCGGGTCGGTCTCGGCGATGAGCTGGAAGCTGTCGTTGAAGTGGTAGACCGCCTCCTGGCCCAGGGAGTTGACGGCGTGGGTACGGCGGTTCTCCGGGTCGTAGCGGTAGCGGTACTCCAAGACCCGGTCGGTGCCGGTGGTGAAGACGCAGCGGCCCTCGGCATCGTACGCGTAGGAGTACCAGTAGCCGTTCCGGTCCTCCCACCGGATGAGCCGGTGGCGGTTGTCGTAGGAAAGTTTCAGCGGCATGCCGGACGAGTTGATGACCTCGGCGAGCAGCCCGGAGCTGTCGTAGCCGTAACGCACCAGGACAGGTCGCCCGGGGTCGCTGAGCAGGCGGAGTTCGGTGACGCGGCCGGCCTCGGTCGTGATCCCGAGGCGGTAACCACCGCTGTGGACAAGGGCGGAGGGGTCACCGGCTCCGTCGTAGTGGACGGTGAGGCGGTTGTCGTTGCGGTCGGTGAGGGAGACGAGCGGGAGTTCGCCGCCCCGGCGGCCGGGAATCGGGGCGAAGTGGAGGGTGTGGCCGGTCTCGGGTTGGTGCAGGGCGAGCGGCGACTCGGGGCGGCCGTCCCATGTGAGGGTCCACCGGGGGCCTTCGACAGGGAGGACGGGCTCGCCCGGGATGGGGCGGGGGTAGCTGAGGAGCATGCCGTCCTCGGCGCAGAAGTCGATGCCGTTCTCGCGCAGGACCAGGCGCTGGTCGAGGGTGGACGCCCAGGCTCGGCCGAAGAGACGGCCGGCCTGGACGGAGGTGCGGTGGTGGCGTTCGAGGATCAGCGGCAGCACACCGGGCAGCTCGACATCGACGGCGGACAGCACCATCTCTCCCGTGGCCATGTCGATCGGGTCGCCCCGGGTGATCAGGCTGCGGATTGTGCGGCCCATGCTGCGCAATCCCTGGCCGAGGCCGCGGGCGCCTTGGGCGAGGCCGTGGAGACCGGTGCGGGCGGCGGTGAGGCCGCCGCGGAGGCCGCGGGCGAGGCCGCCGAGGGTGGTGAGGCCTTTCATGCCGGGGATGCAGTCGAGTGTGGCGAAGGCGACGTCGAGGAGGCCTGCTTCGCCTCTGGCGTATTTGATGAGTGTGTCGGTGAGGACGACGAGTGCGGCGGCGAGGACGACCCAGGCGAGGGGGCCGCCGATGATCATGACGACGACGCCGAGGACGGCGACGATCACCTTGCAGACGTTGACGATGGTGTCCCAGTTTTCCGTGACCCAATGCACCGCGTCCTGCCACCACTTGCGGTTCTGGATACCGGCGTCGGACGCCTCGTCGATGTCGCGGGCGGCCTGGCGCGCGGCTTCCTCGCGTATCTCCTTGGCCTGGCGGGCGAGTTCGCGGGCCGCGTCCAGGGAGTCCTGCGCGGTGTCCACGCGGGCCTGCGCCGCCTCCTGGGCCTCGTCCGCGGCCTGGCGGTCACGGGTGGCCGCACGTACCTCCGCCTCGTCCGGCGGCGGCGCGCCCGCCCGTTCGCCCTCCCGCTGAAGGCGCTCCGCCTCCTCACCGGCCCGCGACACCCACCCCTGCGCATCCCCCAACGCACCCTGCGCCGACGTCAGATCGGCCTGCGCGGCGATCGCACGGTCCAGCGCGCGGTCCGCCTGCCCCTGCGCGGTCTGGAGCTTCGGCCAGTACGTCTGTAACGCCTGCGCGCACAGGTCGTAGGAGTCCCGCAGCTTCTCCAGATTGCCCGGCACGCCGTCGAACTCGCTGCGGAACGCCTCCGCGGAGAGCCCCGCCCAGTCCTGCACAGCACGATCCGACGCCAAGCCGCGGATCTTCCCCAACGCCTCCGCCACATCGTCGGAGAACGTCTGCAATTCCTCGGCAAGCTCCCGGACTTCCTCGGGATCACCCGGCGTCGGATCGGAGTCCATCCCCACCGGAGACCAATCAGAAGGCCGCGCCATGAGTCCTCCCCGGAATCGGTGCGTTCCTGCGGACACGCGACAGGGGGCCTACTCGGTTGCAGGCAGGACGGCGGGATCGTCCGGCGATCGCCCACAGGTGGCGCAGGGGTCAGGCTTCGGGGGTGGTGTGCGTCTCGTGGTCGGCGCGTGTGAGTGCCTGGACGATCACCGGTGCGCCGGTGGCGGGGACTGTCGTGCGGCGGTCCTCGCGCATGCCCAGCTTCGCCATCACGCGGGCGGAGCCGTGGTTGTCGGCGTGGCAGATGCTGACGACGCGGTCGAGCCCGGCGTCGCGGAAGCCGAAGCGCAGCGCCGCCGCGGCGGCCTCGGTGGCGATGCCGCGGCCCCAGTGGGCGCGGGCGAGGCGCCAGCCGATCTCGACGGCGGGCAGGACCTCGGGCAGGAAGCGGGGGGTGGCGAAGCCGGTCCAGCCCGCGAGTTCGCCGGTGTCGCGCAGTTCGACGGCGAAGATGCCCCAGGGACGCTCCCGCCAGCCGAGCCGCATGTTCACCAGGGAGGTGGCGGTCTGCTCGCGCGTACGGGGTGAGCCGTCGCCGATGTGGCGCATCACCTCGGGGTCGGCGTCGATGGCGGCGAGCGGGGTGAGGTCGTCGTCCCGCCATTCGCGCAGGAGCAGGCGGGGCGTGAGAAGTTCGGGCATGGGAGGTGAGCCTACTGCTCGGGGGGCAGGTCGCCGAGGCCGAGGAGCAGTTTGCGCAGGAGGCCGGCGAGCTGGTCGCGTTCGGCGGGGGTGAGGGCGGCGAGGAGGCGGATCTCGTTCGCGAAGTGGCCCTCCAGCAGGGCGCCGATGGTGGCGCGGCCCTCGTCGGTGAGGGCGACGAGGATGCTGCGGCGGCTGGCGGGGTCGGGTTCGCGGGTGACGAGGCCGCGGGCGGCGAGGCGGTCCACGCGGTTGGTGACCGCGCCCGAGGTGACCATGGCGGCGCGGCCGAGCGCGCCCGCGCTGAGGCGGTAGGGCGGTCCCGCGCGGAGCAGGGTGGCGAGCAGGTCGAACTCCCAGCGCTGGAGCCCGTGGGGGGCGAAGTGGTCGGTGAGGCCGCGTTCGAGCAGGCGGGAGGCGCGTTGCAGGCGGCCGACCACGCCCATCGGTGAGGCGTCGAGGTCGGGGCGTTCGGTCCGCCACTGGCCGATCATCCAGTCGAGCGCGTCGTCCATCCGGAACCCCTTAACGTTGAACTGTTTGACGAGAAGCTATCACCTGATCTAGCCTCCTCAACGTAAAACAGTTCAACGTTGAGAGGTCGTCGTGGCCACCGTCACCGCCCCCGTCCGCGCCACCCCGTCCGCCTCGTCCACCCTCGCCGTCACCGGCCTCGCCGCCCTCGCCCCCGTCACCTGGGGCACGACCTACCTCGTCACCACCGAGTGGCTCCCGCCCGAACGCCCCCTCCTCTCCGGCGCGATACGGGCACTGCCCGCCGGGCTCATCGCCCTCGCGCTCGGCCGCCGGCTCCCGCGCGGCGACTGGTGGTGGCGCGCCGCCGTCCTCGGGACGCTCAACATCGGCGCCTTCTTCGTCCTCCTCTTCGTCGCCGCCTACCGCCTCCCCGGCGGCGTCGGCGCGACGCTGGGCGCCGCGCAGCCGCTGATCGTCGCGGCGCTGGCCTTCGCGTTCCTCGGCGAACGGACCACCCGCCGCCGCCTCGTCGCGGCCGTCGCGGGCACGGCGGGGGTGGCGCTGATGGTGCTGCGCGGGCATGTCGCGTTCGACGCGCTCGGCGTCGCCGCGGGGCTCGGCGGCACGGCCGTGATGGCGGTCGGCGTCCTGCTGACCAAGCGGTGGGGCCGCCCCGAGGGGGTCGGCGTACTGGCGTTCACCAGCTGGCAGTTGACGGCCGGCGGCCTGCTGCTGGTGCCGGTGGCGCTGATCGGCGAGGGCGCGCCGCCGTCCATCGACCTGCCGGCGCTGGGCGGTTACGCGTGGCTGAGCCTGGTGGGGACGCTGCTGGCGTACGCGCTGTGGTTCAACGGGGTCGGCCGGCTGCCGGTGGGGGCGCTGTCGTTCCTGCCGCTGCTCTCGCCCGCCGTCGCGACGCTCCTCGGCTGGCTCGCCCTCGACCAGTCGCTCACCCACCTGCAACTCCTCGGCTTCGCCGTGGCGATGACCTCGGTCGCCGCCGCGCAGTACGAGCCGCGTACCGGAAAGGCGCGGTGACCCCCGTGCGTATCACCGTCATCGGCGCGTCGGGCGAGACCGGCAGCCGCATCGTCGCCGAGGCCCTGCGCCGCCGCCACGACGTCACCGCCGCCACGCGCCGCGACGGCGACGCGACCGACCCGGCCACCGTCGCGCGGCTCGCGGCGGGACAGGACGTCGTCGTCTCCGCCACCCGCCCGGCCCCCGGCGCGGAGCACCAACACGCGGCGGCCGCCCGCGCGTTGCTCGACGGCCTGACGGGAACGGGCGTGCGCCTGCTGGTCGTCGGCGGCGCGGGCAGACTGACGGTCCCGGGCACGGACGGACGGCTCGCGGTGGACGACCCGCGCTTCGTCCCGCCGCAGTGGCGCACCATCGCGCTGGCGAGCAACGCGCACTTCGCCGCCTTCGCCGACGCGCCGGACGACGTGGACTGGCTGTACGTCAGCCCGTCCGCGCACTTCGCCCCCGGTGCGCGCACGGGCCGCTACACCGTCGGCAAGGACGCACTCCTCGTGGACGCGGCGGGCAACTCGTCGCTGTCGATGGAGGACATGGCGGCGGCCCTGCTCGACGAGGCCGAGACCCCCCGCCACCACCGCACCCGCATCACGGTGGGCCGCGCCTGACTGGGACGAGACGTGGGGTGGACTGACGGGCTGGAAGCGCTGGTTGACCGTCGAGGGGATGGAGCACCCGTCGTTCAGCGACGTGGCGCCGCTGGCCGCGCAGCTGGGCATCCCGATGCAGGACCTGGACGGTGGCCGCTGCGCCGCGATCACCCGGGCGTGCGTCACGGCCTTCGTGGACCGGCACCTGCGCGGCCGGTACGCGCCGCTGCTGGACGGGCCGTCCGCGCGCTACGGAGGTGGCGTTCCACCGGCCGTGGTGCCGCCCGGGGGCACGGTGCACTGTTTCGATCACGATCATAGTACGATCATCATCGAAATTGCGCACCGGCCCGAGCGACCCAGGAGACACCGTGGCCACAGCAGTGATGTTCGACAGGACCGGCGGCCCCGAGGTGCTGGAGCTGCGCGAGGTCGAGGTGGGCGAACCGGGGCCGGGCGAGCTGCGCGTCCGCGTGGACGCCATCGGCCTCAACCGGGCCGAGGCGCTGTACCGCCGCGGTACGTACCGCTACGACCCGGTGTTCCCCGCGCGCCTCGGCTACGAGGCGGCCGGGGCCGTCGAGGCGGTCGGCCCCGGCGTCACCGGCTTCGCGCCGGGCGACGAGATCGGCGTGGTCCCCGGCTTCCTGCTGACCGACTACGGCACGTACGGCGACCACGTGATCGTCCCGGCCGCCGTCACCGTCCCGCGCCCCGCCGGGGTCCCGGCGGTGACGGCCGCCGCGACATGGATGGCGTACATCACCGCCTACGGCGCGCTCGCCGAGGACGGGCACACGCGCCCCGGCGACCACGTACTGATCACGGCGGCGTCGAGCAGCGTGGGGCTCGCCGCGATCCAGACGGCCCGCCGCGTCGGCGCCGTCCCCGTCGCGACGACGCGGACCGCCGCCAAGCGGCAGCGGCTGCTGGACGCGGGCGCGGCGCATGTCGTCGTCACCGGCGAGGAGGACGTCACCGAGCGCGTCGCGGAGCTGACGGGCGGCCGGGGCGTCCGGACGGCGTTCGACGCGGTCGCCGGGCCGGGCGTGGAGGCGCTCGCCCGCGCCGTCGCGCCCGGCGGGCGGCTGATCGTCTACGGCGCGCTCGACCCGCGCCCCACCCCGCTGCCGAACGCCCTGTCCCTCCCGGCGCTCACCACCCGCACGTACACGCTGCACGAGGTGACGACCGATCCGGAACGCCTCGCCCGCGCCGTCGCGTTCGTCGGCGCGGGGCTGGCGGACGGGTCGTTCGCGCCGGTGGTCGACCGCGTCTTCGACCTGGCGGACATCGCCGAGGCACACCGCTACCTGGAGTCGAACGCGCAGGTGGGGAAGGTCGTCGTCACCGTGCGGCACTGAGGGTGGCGTCGCGTTCGCGGTGCGCGGCGGCGAGCAGCGCGGACAGGAGGCCGGGGAAGCGGGCCTCCATCTCGTTGCCGCGCAGCGCGTTCATCTTGGCGGTGCCGACGTAGTACTGCCGGACGAGACCGGCCTCGCGCAGCACGGTGAAGTGGTGCGTCAGCGTGGAGGCTGACACCCGCACGTCGAAGGTGCCGCACGCCATGTCGTCCCCGGCGTCGGCCAGTTGGACGACGAGGGCGCGCCGCACCGGGTCGGCGAGCGCGTCGAGGACGCCCTGGAGCGACCACTGCTCGGGCCCGGGGTTGTCCACCCGGCGGGGTGCGGTGCGGGGACGGGCCACGGTGACCTCCTCGGACGGCGGCGGCCACGGCGGCGGCACGGACGGGACGGGACGGTTCCCATCGTACGACCCGGGTCGAACATACGGTGGCGTCGGGTGCGCGGGCGGGGTGCGCGGAAAAGCGCTTGCCCGGCGCCGCCGGGGTGTGAGACGGTTCCCCGGCATTCGTCACACCTCACCTCCAGGGACTGAAGCCTGTGATCCCGGCCGCCCCCAGTGGCCGCCCCCGGCACTGAGCCGTCCACGCCTCCTCCCGGCGGCGTACCGGCTCGGGTGGACCGTGTCCGCCCGCCTGCTCCGGCAGCGGCGGCCCCACGTCGCGGTGCCCGCGCACCGCTCCCCCCTGCCCTCGCCGTACGCGCCCGGCCGCCGTGCCGTGGGCGCGTGCCGCGTCACGCCAGTCACGTGAGGTCACCACCATCACCATGGACACCACCACCGTCCAGCGCTTCGCCGTCGCCCACCTCCGCCGCCGCCCCGAGGTGGCCGAGACCGGCGGATTCGTCGCGGGGTTCGACCCCTCGACCACCAGCCCGTTCCTCAACTACGCCACCCCCCTGCCTGGCGCCGACCCCACCGGCGCCGACGTCCGCGCGCTGATCGACGCGTTCCGCGGGCGCGGGCTCCTGCCGCGCCTGGAGTTCGCGCCCGACGCGGCGCCCGCCGTCGAGGACGCGCTGCTGCGGCACGGGTTCACCACCGAGGCCGCGCACGAGTACCTCGTCTGCACCCCGGCCACCCACGCCGTACCGGCCGCACCCACCGCCGAAGAGCCGTCCGCCGAGGCCGACTTCACCGCGATGGACGAGGCCCTGTCCGAGGCGTTCGGCGGTGTCTTCCCGCCGTCCCCCGAGGGCGCGGACCGGCTGCGCCGCACGCTGTCGGACGGCGGCGCGGTCCGCCTCGTACGGGCGCCGGACGGCGGCTGCGCCGGGGCGGGGTCCGCGTCGGCGACGGCGGAGGGGATGTCGGAGCTGGCCGGCGTCGGCACCAGGCCCGCGTTCCGCGGCCGGGGCGTCGCCGGAGCCGTGACGGCCGCGCTGACCGGGACGATGTTCGCCCGGGGCGCGGCGTCGGTCTGGCTGGAGTACTCGGGCGACGGCTCGCGCCGGGTCTACGAGCGGGTCGGCTACCGGCCGGGCGGCACCCGCCTGTACATGTCGCTCGGGGGCTGACGGAACGGGCGGCGCCTGCCCGGCCGTTCGCGCGCACGAACACACCGTGCGCGCGGCGGACCGGGCAAGTGCCGCTCCAAGCACGGCAGTCCGTCCGTGTGTGCGATGTGCCCATTCCGTGACGCACACGGTGAACGCACAACCAGCCGCCCAGGTGAACGGTCGTACTGGCGAACGGACGACCCCGTTCATCCGCACAACCCTGAGAGGTCACATGCGCATCCGTCGTACCGTCACCGCCACGGCCGCCCTGTCGGCGGCCCTGCTCTCCGCCGCCCTCCTCGGCGCCGCGCCCGCCACGGCCGCCGCCACCGGCGCGATCCACCCCGGCGCCGACGACTCCGGCTGCCTGTGGTGGAACGACGGCGGCGAGCTGGACGTGCGGCTGGTGAACATCCCGGAGCCGGTCGTCGCCGGGCAGTGGGCGACGTTCACCTACCGCGTCACCAACACCTACGACGAGCCGGTGGACAGCCTGCTCACCCTCGCGGACATCACCGCGTACGACACCGCCGACGGCTCGGACGTGCCGCTCACCGCCCAGTGGCGGGCGGACGGCGCCTGGGCGCCGCTGGAGGCGAGGGGCTGGTACGACTGGTTCGGCACCACCGACCCGCTGGAGCCCGGCGAGTCGGCCACCGCGCGCGTACGGGTCAAGGTGACGGCGGACGCGCCCGATGGCACCCTCGGCTCGGCCGCCATCGGCGCCGCCCGCACCACCGGCGGGCAGTGCGAACGCACCCTGACCGACCTGGAGTTCGCCGTCGCCACGGCGTCCTGACGGCGCGCCCGCGCCGTTCCCCCACGCCGGGGAACGGCGCGGGCCTCGCCGGGCCGTCGCGGCTCGTGGACGAGGGCGCATCGACGCTGCGCCTGCGCGGCGGCCTGGCGGGGAAGACCGCCCTGGCCTGCCGAGCGACGCGCTCCCCCGGCCGTCCGGACGGCCCCGCCATCAGCCGATCGGCTGATGCCCCTTCGAGCGCGATGGGCGATGCCCCGCGACCCCGCCGCGGGCGAGCATCGGGGCATGTCAGTCATCGAGGTCAGAGGCCTGCGGAAGGCCTACGGGGGCAGGTCCGTCGTGGACGGGGTGGACTTCACGGTCGAGGAGGGCGAGATCTTCGGCGTCCTCGGCCCCAACGGCGCGGGCAAGACCACCACCGTCGAGTGCGTCGAGGGGCTGCGCGTCCCCGACGGCGGCACGGTGCGGGTCGCGGGGCTCGACCCGGTCGCGGACCACGACCGGGTCACCCAGCTGCTCGGCGCCCAGCTCCAGCAGAGCGAACTCCAGGCCAGGCTCACCGTGCGCGAGGCCCTGGAGCTGTACAGCTCCTTCTACCGCGCGCCCGCCGACTGGCGCCCGCTCGCGGCGCGCCTCGGCCTGGCGGACCGGCTCGGCGCGCGGTTCGGGAAGCTGAGCGGCGGCCAGAAGCAGCGCCTGTTCATCGCGCTCGCGCTCGTCGGCGACCCGAGGGTCGTCGTCCTGGACGAGCTGACGACCGGGCTCGACCCGCGCGCCCGCCGCGACACGTGGCGGCTGATCGAGGAGGTCAGGGACTCGGGCGTCACCGTCCTGCTGGTCACCCACTTCATGGAGGAGGCGCAGCGGCTCTGCGACCGGGTCGCCGTGCTCGACAAGGGCCGGGTCGCCGCGATCGACACCCCGGCGGGCCTGATCGGGCGGGCGAACGGCTCGACCCTCATCTCGTTCACCCCCTCCGCGCCGCTCGACACGCGCGAGCTGGCCGCGCTGCCGGGCGCCACGTCCGTACGGGAGGAGGACCGCCGCGTCCTCATCAGCGGGACGGACGAGACCGTGACCGCCGTCCTCTCCCTCCTCGCCAGGCGCCGCGTCACGGCGGAACGGCTCCGCGTCGTGGACGCCACCCTCGACGACGCGTTCCTCGACCTCACCGCGCAGGAGTCCTGAGATGACCACCGCCACCAACACCGGCACCAGCACCAGCAGCACGGCCGCCGTCCTCAGGACGGAGGCCCGGCTGTTCCTGCGTGAACCGGGCGCGCTCTTCTGGATCATCCTCTTCCCGGCCCTGCTGCTCACGATCCTCGGCCTCGTCCCGGCCTTCCGCGAGGCGGACGAGGCGCTGGACGGCCGCCGCGTGATCGACCTGTACGTCCCCATCGCGGTGCTGCTCTCGGTGATCGTCGCCGGTGTGCAGACCATGCCGAACGTCCTCACCGCCTACCGCGAACGCGGCATCCTGCGCCGCCTGTCCACCACCCCCGCCGGTCCGGGGTCCCTGCTCGGCGCGCAGATCGCGCTGCACGGCGCGGCGATCCTCGTCTCGGTGCTCCTGGCGATCACGGTCGGCAGGCTCGCGTTCGACGTGGCGCTGCCCGAGCAGCTCGCCGGGTACGGGCTCGCGCTGCTCGTCACCGCGCTCGCCGGTCTCGCGCTCGGCGCGACGGTCTCGGCGCTCTCCCGCACGACGAAGATCGCGCAGACCATCGGCACGATCGTGTTCTTCCCGATGATGTTCACCGCCGGTGTGTGGGCGCCCGTGCAGACCATGCCCGACGCGCTGCGGACCGTCGTCGAGCTGACGCCGCTCGGCGCCGCCGCCCAGGCGCTCGACCAGGCGGCGACGGGGGCCTGGCCCGACTGGGCGCACCTCGGGGTCACGGGCCTGTGGGCGGCGCTGCTGATCGGCGCGGCGGTCCGCTGGTTCCGGTGGGAGTGACCCCCTGGCCGCAGGCGGGCGGACCCGGGCCGTGCATGCTGGACACCATGCCGAACCAGGAACCGCCGAGCGCCGAGGACGGGTGGGAGACGTTCTTCCGCTGGGGCCCGTACGGGCTGCTCGCCCTCGGCACGCTGGTCTGCGCCGCCACCGCGCCCGCCCTGATGTCGCGCGGCGAGGTGTACGCGGCCGGGGTGCTCGTCGCGGCGGCGCTGGCGCTCCAGACGTGGTGGGCCGTGAAGCGCCGGGACTCGCCGCGGCGCGCTCCGGCGGGGATCGGCTACTACGCCGCGCGCACCGTGCTCGCCGCCGTCCTGGCGTGGCTGAACCCGTTCTTCTCGATCTACGCGGTGATCGGCTACTTCGACGCGGTCCCGCTGCTGCCGCCGCGCCTGGCCAGGGCCGGGCTGCTGGTGACGGCCGTGACCATGGCGGGCGCGCAGGCGGGCGGGCTGCCGCCCGGCTCCGCGGCCGAGCTGCTCCTCTTCGGCGCGCTCTTCGCGCTGAACGCCACGCTGGTCATGGTCTTCGGCCGGATCGACGAGAAGCAGGAGGAGGAGCGCAGGGCCAAGGCCGCGACCATGGCCGCGCTGGAGCGGGCCAACGCCCGTCTGGAGCAGGCGCTCGCGGAGAACGCGGGCCTCCAGACGCAGCTGCTCGTGCAGGCGCGGGAGGCGGGCGTGGACGAGGAGCGCCGCCGCCTCGCCGCCGAGATCCACGACACCATCGCGCAGGGCCTCACCGGGATCGTCACCCAGCTCGAAGTGGTCCTGGGGGGGGGGGGGGGGGGGGGGGGAGGGG